>JAAZXT010000016.1 GCA_014240005.1 Fidelibacterota bacterium
ATTGAATTATGGCTTTTCTTAACCAAATCATTAATAATGATCAAAAAATTCAACTCTATAAATTTGCAGGAGAAGGGTTTGTTCGACTACCTGATGACTATCACAATGACAATGCAGTCAAAGTATGCTTCTTAGATCTTGAAACAACAGGACTCAATAAAGATACTTGTAAAATTATAGAATTTGCTGGAAAAGTTACTGCTATTGATAAAAGTAACGGAGCATTGCTAGGGATAGTAGATGAATATGAGTCTTTTAATGATCCTGAAGAATCTATTGAGCCAGAGATAACCAGAATTACTGGTATTACTGATGACATTGTAGCAGGACATTCTATTGATTGGGAGTCAGTATCTCGCGTATTAAATCAGGCAGATATTATTGTAGCGCATAATGCGAGCTTTGATCGTTCATTTATGGATCGTTATCTACCACTTTCACAAGATAAAGTATGGGTATGTTCTGTTAGTGATATTAATTGGCCAGAACGAGGATTTGGTGCTCGAGGCCAAGAAATTTTATGTATTTGGCATGGATTTTATTACGAATCACATCGTGCGATGTCTGACGTAGATGCCTTAATTCATCTTGTTACGCATGAAGCAGAAGAGTTAGATAATGCCGCCTTAGAATTAATAGCTAATGCCGAAAAACCTACCTATAAAATAGCTGCGCTGAATAGCCCTTTTGAGACAAAAGATATTTTAAAGTCAAGAAGATATCGTTGGGATCCACAAAATAGATACTGGTGGAAAAATCTTGTATTGGACGAGATTGATACCGAAAAAGAATGGATGGCTGATAACATTTATAATGGACATTTTCAAGGTAGAGTTGATGAAATTGGACTTACCGACAAACACAAATCTTAATCGATGAAAAAAAGATGGGATATATCACAAAAATCATCGTATAATATTATCATGAATAAAATGGTTATCAGATTATTACTCTTCATTATTTCATCTAGTTTAATTTTTTCACAAGATAATTCATACCCTGTAGATTTAGAGGTCGTTTCACAAATCCGTGAAGAGGGACTGAATAATTCAGATCTCCCCAATACGTTATCTTATATGACAGACGTATTAGGTGCTCGTTTAACCAATTCTGATGATATGTATCGTGCTCAAGAATGGGCGGTTAAAAAAATGCAAGAAATAGGACTGAAAAATATAGAGATAGAACCATTTATGGATTATGGTGTTAGTTGGGATAACACATATTTTAGTTTGCACTTATTGGAGCCAGACTATCAACCAATGGTTGGCTATCCAATTGCACATACTCCTGGGACTATGGGGAAAAAACAATTAGACACCGTAATCGTAAAGATTAGAACCAAATCAGATCTAAAAAAATATAAGGGAAAATTAAGAGGCAAAGCAGTATTGTCTACTCGACCACCTACTATCAATCTAGCAGTATTTCGGGATGGAGTAAAACCGTGGAGCGATGAAGAATTAAAAGCGAAAGAACAACCTCGCGAAAAACGTCCACAGATAGAAGAATCAAGTCCAAAAGAAAAATTAATTGGTTCTGCAGATCGCAATGCTTTTTTCAAAAAAGAAGGAGTCGCAGTCATTCTAGAATCTCGTAGCGGTTGGTTAGCCGCAGTAAGAGGATTTGCTCGTCCAGGAGCAAAAAAAGATAAATATGATAGAAAAGAGACAGTAACTCATGTGCCAGTTGTAGCAGTGACTCCAGAACATTATAATCGTATGTATCGTATTCTTGAGCGTGATATTCCAGTAAAAATTGAAGTAGACATTAAAACCACTATTGGAAGCAAAAGAAGAGAAGCAAGAAATATAATAGCTGAAATTCCTGGATCAGATTTAAAAGATGAAGTGGTCATGCTTGGTGCACATTTTGATACTTGGCATGCAAGTCCCAATGCTAGTGACAATACATCCGGTGTTGCTGTCATGTTGGAAGCAGTACGTATTTTACAAACATTAGGGGTTCAACCAAGAAGAACCATCCGTATTGCCTTATGGAGCGGAGAAGAACAAGGTTTGCATGGATCTCGCAAATATGTAGAAAAACATTTTGGGGATGTTGACAATCCTAAGCCTGATTATGAAAAATTTTCAGTTTATTTTAATCAAGATTATGGTCCAGGACTATATCGTGGATTTTATCTTCAAGGCAATGAGAATGCACGCGATGTATTTACTGCTTGGACAAAGCCTTTTAATGATTTAGGAATGACTACAATCTCTCCACAATCTGTTGGAAGTACAGATCATATACCATTTCATAGGCGCGGTCTTCCAGCATTCCAATTTTTACAAGATAGAGTTGGAGGAACAGGTGGGCATACTAATTTAGATTTCTATGATACATTGCCAGTGGAAGATTTGAAGAAAAATGCTGTGATTGTTGCTGCATTTGTATATCACGCAGCTATGATAGATGAAAAAATTCCTCGTAAATGAGTTTCTCTATGCCAATGGTGGGATTGGGTACTTGGCTTATTTCCAATGATGAAGTATCTAAAGTAGTAACCGATGCGCTCAATTTAGGATACCGACATATTGATACTGCTCAAGTATATCGCAATGAAGAAGGTATTGGTAAAGCGCTTGTTGCATCCTCACTTCTAAGAGATGAAATTTTTATTACTACCAAGATGTGGCCAGGGATGTTTGGCCAAGAAGAACCATTTCAAAATTTTAAAGGCGCCATGAGCGCTTGCGATGATAGTCTTACATTTCTCCAAGTAGATGAAATTGATTTATACTTAATTCATAATCCTTTTGCTAAAGAGAATCGCTTAGAGCAATGGGAAGCGATGGTTGAATTAAAAAAGCAGGGTAAAGTAAAGAATATTGGAGTATCAAATTATAATGTAAAACATATTCAAGAAATTAAAATGGCTGGGCTTGAAATGCCTGTAGCGAATCAAATAGAAATTCATCCATGGCATGTTGTACGTACAGAATTAGCACAATATATGGATAAGCATAAGATATTACCGATTGCTTATTCAACATTAGCTCCAATTCCAAATTGGAGAGAAGGTTCGCAATGGAATGGGAAGCCTGAAGATATGAAAAGTGGTGCGATTCCATGCCAAAATATTGCTGATCAATATGGAGTAACCGTTCCACAATTATTTTTAAAATGGGCGATACAACTTGGGTATGCAGTGCTTCCTAAGTCTGTCCATTATAATCGCTTAAAAGAAAATTTAGATTTAGATCATTTTACTATTTCACGCGATGATATTAACGCTATATCCAACATCGCAAAAGATGAGCAACAATGTCTTGCATGGTCAGGTAATTGGGACCCTCTTGATATAGATTAAAAAGGTAATTATATCCTAAAAATCCCTATTAAACTGTTTTCTTAAGTTTTTATTTGTTTCTTTCTATAGTATGATTAGATTGCTGGAAGCCAATATGAGTTATAAGAATTCAAAAGAAAAATTAATTAAAGTAAGAAATAAGGTGCTTCAGCCTGAAACTGAAAGTTTTATAGAAGCTAAAAAAAGGCTATATAAAGATCGAACATATAAAAGTGTCATAGATGATACTATCTATAGTCCATTTGATGAATATCAAAAATGGTTAGGTGTATTAGGTGGACAATATGCTGGTGCCGGTCTAGCAAGGTCTATTGTCAAAGAGCATTTAATCCATGAAAATCCTGATATTGCAAAAATTATTAATTCAGTTTCTATTGATACTTTCGGTGCAATGGGAGAGCCAATTTATAATAAGATGGAATTAGAAGAGTTTGAGCATTATTGGCCGTACGATCATGGAGCACCAGTAAAAATTACAGTTACATTAGTGGCACCTTCCTCTTCTCGTCGCAAGCCAAAAGAAGCATCTGACATGAGCAAAGACAAAGAAATCAATTCCATTATTAAATTTTTTGATGACTATTTAATTATGGATGATATTGCCCAAGGAGTGGCAGAAGATTTCTTTATTAATAAAGAACAAATTAGTTTTGAATTCAAAACAAGAAGTCGAGAACAAAAATTTGAGTTTTTAATGCAAAAAAGATTAAAGCTTCTTCAACATAGATTTGCATCCATTGGAAAACTTCATAATAAAAAAAACTATACATATAGTATTGAAGATTGGCTACCTATTAAAGAGGAAATTATAACAGAGTTAGTCACATTGATTGAAAAATTTGAAGGAACCAATAATGCAGAATCATTTAGAAGTATGTTAGAAATGTTCAAGAATTATCAAATAAAAAAAGAGGCTCTAGATCAAGAGCCAAGAAACTAAATAATGTTAGGAGTTTGAATTAATGAGTAAATATAATCCTATAGTCGGAGATAAATGGAGATATAATCCAGAGAATCCTGCAGTTTTCAAATTAAGTCGAAGTAAGATTGAGTTATTTTGTGCATGTGAAAGATGTTTTTATCTAGAAGTACGCTTAGGATTTAGAGAGCCATCGGGTCCAGGTTGGGCTATTAATTCAGCAGTAGATACCTTGCTAAAAAAAGAAATGGATTGTTGCCGCAAGGAAGATAGACCTCATGGCGTGTTTAAAGAAAATAATCTAAATATTAAACCTTTTAATCATCCCGATATTGAAGAATGGCAGAATTCATTTAAAGGTATTCAATATGTGCATCCTGATTTTAATCTATTAATCTATGGTGGGGTGGATGACATTATGGTGAATGACAAAGATGAACTAGTTGTTATTGATTTTAAGTCTACGGCAAAACGTGCTGATATTAATTCTCGTGATGATGTTTGGGGTCGTGGTGAATCCTACAAAAGACAATTAGAAATTTACAGTTGGTTACTACAAAAAAATGGATTTGATGTTTCTAAGATTGGTTATTTAATGTATTACAATGGTGATACAAATCAACCTCATCTAGGTAAAACAATGCATTTTAGAAGAACTCTAGTAGATTTTCAATTAGATACTGATTGGATTGATAGTGTTATAGAAAATATGTTTAATTGTTTGCAACAAGATAATGCTCCCACACTCGATAAAGAAGCATGTGAACAGTGCTTATATCGAGAAACATATCAAGACTTAAAAGATCTCTAATCTTTCCGTATTGGTAAATAAAACAGATAGCAATACGGAATAAAAATCATTTCAATCCATAAAATATACCACGGCCATGTAGAAATAGGAAAAATGGGATTGTAAATAATCGTTTGTGGTGCTTGACTTAAAAAGAAATAATTTTCCCCTGTAAAATAATTATAAATCGATATAGGTAGGATTAATACATTAAGAACGATAAGAGCATGAATAATAGATCGTTTCGTAGCGCGCATATGAAGTGCCGATATACACCACATGAGATTGACAATGATAAGTGAGTGTTGAAAATGTGATGCCAGATTAGAGGTTAAACTATAAATACCATCTTCACCTGGGGTAAGAATGCCCATAAATGCACCTGACATGCCAAAGAAGTATCCAATATGGAAGAAAGATTCTTTTCTGGTATAAATCGCTAACATGCTTGCAAAGTAAGCAAAATGGCAAGGTTGCAATGGAAGTTCTTTTGTTAATCTAAAGTTGTATAATCCGCTTTCAGCGCCTTGCACTCTCACCCAATAATCTACAATTTCTTGTAGGATGCATATGCCAATTAAGATATAGCCAAAACGTGTTTTCTCTGCTTCAGGAATTTTGCGTCCATACCAAAAGATAAGTCCCCATACGAGAAACATCATACAAGTAATCATATAATGATGCTGTAAAAATTCTGGATAAACAGAGGGAGTCATTCCTGCATACCTGTTGGTTTTTCATAGACATACACAATAGCAATGGCTGGAGATTGTGACATGCCTCCAGGATTTAATCCTAATTCTCCTTCGGGAATAGGATGTCCTAATTCCTGATAATAATCTACCCAATGAATAAAAGGGCTCTCAGTACCTGGTTCATTAAATGTCATGGGATTAAGAGCAAATAATTCTTGTGTATCATCTGCTGTTTTAAGCCCTTCATAAATAATTTCAGAGCAATAATACGTGTCATCAGTTGAATCAAAGATATAATCATATGGCTTTCCATTTAAATTAGTTTGAATATGTGTAATTGCATCTGGGATCATGTACTGATATTCCTCTTTGAGACGTCCTACAAGCACTTTATTGCTGCGATTTAAAAAATCATGCAAGGTTATATCGGTAACTGTTGCTCCAATCGCTTCAGTGAGGATAGTATCATATTCAGAAGATCCTATATGGGTAATAATTGCACAATGGGATAGTTGAGCGCCCTGATACCCAGAAGTGACCGCTTCAATGGCTTCGCATGGTGGGCCACAATCTAAATCTTGAAAGAAGATATCTCCCACTTCAAATGATTGTTTTGTACAACTTTGATTGATAGTAATAAAACAAGGAATGAGAATAAGTAAGATATATCGATTCATGTAATATTAAATATTATCAACGATTTTAATTTCTCTTCCTGTGTATTCATAGCGTTCAAGATCAGGCCACGCTTTTGCTACATCATGCCAATTATCAGATTTACCAAATTCTGTATTTCTTCTTTCCATTGCTATTTTATATTCTTCATCTGAATGAAACCATAGTTCAGCCATTCCGCAGCATCCATTTTCAAGATCTTCTTCAAAAAATGTCAGGACATACTTTTGAGGTTTTAAAACTTTCACCATATGAGGTGCATGAATATTTTCCCAATGATCGAAAAAATTAGCACGTTTTACATTTTTTCTGTTTTGAATAAAAAGTATTTTCTTTACCATAATTGTCTCCTTACTATGTATGAAAATAACATCTTTTTTTTACTAACAACATTATTATTTAGTCAGTACATTTTATAAAAACTAATAATAACATTTTAAGACGGAGATTTTTATGTTCAAAAAAATTATCACTACAATTTTAGCAGTATCATTTATTTATCCTCAGGTCAATGTTGACAAGTTCAAACAATTGAGCGAAGACATTACAACACCTAACACTTATCGAACTGCCGCAGGTTATCCAGGGCATGATTATTGGCAACAAGAAGCAGATTATGTAATGAACTTGACTATTGATGACGAAACACAAAGACTTTATGGAGAAGAGACTATTACTTTCCATAATAATTCACCAGATCAGTTAAGCTATTTATGGTTACAGTTGGATCAAAATACACGTGCACTTGACTCTGATAGTTATAGTACTCAGTCTATGGGAGATTTTGGGGCACAACGAGGACGTGAAAAAACCATGGTTGGAGAATCTGTTCCTCTGAATACGCTTAAAAATTTCTATAGAGATTTTGATGGTGGGTTTAAAATTGAACATGTAAAAGATGGATTAAATCGAGACTTACCCTATATCATCAATAAAACAATGATGCGCGTAGATTTGCCGAAAGCATTACGTCCAGGAGAGTCTTATAAATTCAAAATTAAGTGGTGGTATAATATCAATGACCATATCAAAGATGGCGGAAGATCTGGATACGAATATTTCGAAGAAGAGGATAATTATATTTATACCATTGCACAATTTTTCCCACGCATGTGTATGTATAATGATGTATATGGTTGGCAGAATAAGCAATTTTTAGGTCGAGGAGAATTCACATTAATCTTTGGAGATTATGATGTAAAGATTACTGTACCAGCTGATCACGTACTTGGAGCAACAGGAGTGTTACAAAATCCACAACAAGTATTAACTCAAGATCAGATAGCACGTCTAGTCGAAGCAAAAACAGCAGATCAGCCAGTAAAAATTGTGACTAACTCTGAAGCACTTGAAAGTGAAAAAACACATTCAGAAGAAACTAAAACATGGCATTTTAAAGCTGAAAATGTTCGCGATTATGGATTTGCTACATCCCGAAAATATCTATGGGATGCTATCGGTGTAGATTTGAATGGTAAAACTATTATGGCAATGTCTTATTATCCAAATGAAGCAGAGCCTTTATGGGGAATGTATTCGACAAAAGCAGTAGCACATACTATTGATGTATATTCCAAGTTCACATTTGATTATCCGTACCCTGTAGCAATCTCAGCACATATTAATAATATGGGTATGGAGTACCCAATGATATGTTTTAATGGGTATAGACCAGAAGAAGATGGCACTTACTCTGAAAGAACAAAGAAAGGGTTGATATCTGTTGTGATTCACGAAGTAGGACACAATTGGTTCCCAATGATTGTGAACTCAGATGAACGTCAATGGACATGGATGGATGAAGGATTAGATTCTTTTGTTCAATATTTAGCAGAACAAGAATGGGATAGAGATTATAGCTCTAGAAGAGGAGCAGCAGGTAGCAGTTATATCACCAATTATATGAAGGGCAATAAATCCAATATTATGCCAATTATGACTAATTCTGAATCTATCTATCAATTTGGAGCAAACGCTTATGGGAAACCGGCTACAGCGCTGAATATTTTAAGAAATACAGTCATGGGGAGAGAATTATTTGATTTCGCATTTAAAGAATATGCTCAAACATGGATGTTTAAGCATCCTACGCCGACTGACTTTTTCCGTATTATGGAGAACGCTTCCGCAGTAGATCTTGATTGGTTTTGGAGAGGATGGTTTTTTGGAAATGATCATGTAGATATTTCATTAGATAGTGTTGATTGGTATCAATTGAGTTCTATGAATCCAGAAGTAGAAAAAGAAGTAGAAAAAAAAATAGACGATAGTTCTGAAGAATACTATGGCAGACAATTAGACAAAGAAGATATCAAAGAAACGTTAACAGAAAGAGATCCTGCGGCAAAAGATTTTTATGATAATTATGATAAAGATCAGATTACTAAAAGAGATAAAAAAGATTATCAAGATTTCATGGATGATTTATCAGAAGAAGATTTGAATGTTGTATCGCAAGAAGATCATTTTTATTCTGTCAAATTTTCTGATAAAGGCGGATTAATTATGCCAATCATCCTTCAGTTTGAATATGAAGATGGAGAAAAAGAAGTCATTAGAATCCCAGTTGAAATCTGGAGATTTAATAGAGGAGAAGTTACAAAAGTGTTTAAAACAGAAAAGCCTATTAAGAATATGACTCTTGACCCATTTTTCGAAACTGCGGATGTTGATCTTGGGAATAATCATTGGCCAGAAAAAGTACAACCAACACGATTTGAGACTTTCAAATCTGAAGGTTGGGGTGGTAGTAAAAACCTGATGCAGCGTGTACTTGATGATGCAGCAGCACCAGCAGATCCATCAGAAGGACGTAGAAGAGGACCAGGTACATCAGAATAATAATTTATTAATATATGAATATTATTCTTAGAGCAATTAGTTCAATATTATTATTGAGTGTTATCTCGGCGCATCAATTTTTTATTTCAACAACTGAAATACAATTTAAGCCAGAAGAGCAAAGAGCTGAAATCACTATCCAGGTGTTTACCCACGATATTGATCTCTTGTTGGAAAATGCTAATTTTAAAACAATCGATTTAGGAACCGATAAGGAAAGTGATGCTATTGATATCTTTTTAGCAAATTATTTATCTGATAATTTTATTATTCAAGAATATAGATGGAACTATCTTGGTAAGGAAGTTGGAGACGATTACACTGCTTTCTTTTTAGAAATAGAAAATTTTTCTTTATCCCCAAAAATTTCAATCTTGAATTCCCTGTTCATGGATTTATATACTAAGCAGCGCAATATTGTTAATTTTTATAATGATAAAGTGATACAGTCTGCTAGTATGACCAATACAAATCCTGTATTTTCATTTAATTTTTAGATTCAATATTATAGCCTACTCTCCAGATAATGATGCCACCTATCATCATGGTTATACATAATAATTGTCCCATACTAAGATTCAATATGATGAAACCTAAATGGTTATCTGGTTGACGAAAGTATTCAATAAAGAAGCGGAAAAATCCATATCCAAAAACATATAATCCACTATTAAAGCCAAGCTGTTTATGTCTATTAAAGTAGTTAATAATAAGAAATAGTATGATACCTTCAAAAAATGCTTCATACAGTTGAGAAGGGTGTCTTAATTGATAATCTCCCGCATTTGTAAAGTACATTCCAATTGAAGATTCTGTAGTACGGCCATATAGTTCGCCATTAATAAAATTGCCTATTCTTCCAAAGAAGTACCCCAATGGAATAGATGCTGTTAAAAAGTCAGCTAAAGTAAATAAGTGTAAATTGACTTTTCGGCCATAAAGCCATATGGCATATATTACTCCAATTAATCCCCCATGATAAGACATCCCTGCAATACCAGTAAACTTCCACACTCCATTTTGGATAGAAAATGGCAGTAAAATTTCGAGAGGATTTGATAGGTAATAGTCTAGATTATAGAACAATACATAGCCTAAACGTCCACCAACTAATAATCCAATTAATATCCATGACAACAAATCTTCTAACTGAGCTAAACTAATCTTAGTAAAGGTTTTATCTTTAATTTTTTTGCCACATAAAAGATAGACAACACCAAATGCAACAAGATACATTGTAGAATACCAATAAATCGATAGTGGACCAATAGTCAATAAAGTCGGGTCCATTTTTGAAGGCAATGTTTGCCACCATAGTATAAAATCCATACCCTAAGATACAAAAATTACTTTGTAACCTAAAAAAAAATATATAACCTAGAGGCAATATTATGATTTTATCAGGAAAAGAAATTATTGAAAGAAAAGATAAGGATATTTTAATCGATCCTTTCAACGAAAATCAAGTGAATCCTAATAGTTACAACTTAAGATTGCATAATGAATTGTTAGTATATGATAAACCCGTATTGGATATGAAAGAAGACAATCCTGCAACAAAGATTGTTATCCCAGAAGATGGATTATTGCTAGATAGTAGAAAACTCTATCTTGGAAGAACGATGGAGTATACAGAGACACATAATCTCGTCCCTATGCTTGAAGGAAGATCTTCGGTGGGTAGATTGGGATTATTTGTACACATTACAGCTGGATTTGGTGATGTAGGTTTTAAAGGATATTGGACGCTAGAAATTTTTTGCGTACAACCAATAAAGATTTATCCTTCCATAGAAATCTGTCAAATTTTTTATCATTCAGTGGAAGGCGACTATACGCCATATCAAAGTGGTAAATATCAAGGAAATAAAGATATTCAAACTAGCATGTTGTACAAAGATTTCGAAAAGAAGTAATTGTATGCAAAATATTCCCTCCTTATTTTTTGTGACACTCATTAAGGGGTATCAAATTGTTTTATCACCATTATTAGGGTCAAATTGTCGATATGAACCCACTTGTTCCCAATATGCAATTGATGTAATTAAGGAATGGGGATCTTTGAAAGGGAGTGTATTAGCATTAAAAAGAATATTAAGATGTCATCCTTGGTCGGAGAGTGGATATGATCCCATCCCAAGGAAAAAAGGAAAAAAATAAATATGCATGAATGGGTTACATTTTTAGAAACAACGCTAAACAATAATTTTACATTCTCTGTTATTTTTGTATTAGGCATGTTTCATGCGTTAGAGCCAGGACATGGAAAGACTTTAATTTTAGCTTATATGACAGGTGGATCAATGCGTTTCTTTGGTGCATCACAATTAATAGCTGGATTAATATTAGTACATTTCCTTTTATTTTCTTTTTTAGCCTTCTTGCTTAAAACTGGAAATGACTCTTTTCCTATATTGGGAACTATTGGACCATCTTTTATTATTTGTTTAGGATTATATTTACTTTATAGAGCTTCAAAAGAAGTACGTCATGAGCATGATGATGACTGTGATGAGCCAATGCATTTTCATTTTAATGAGTCTAAATTTTCAAGCCCATTTGTTACAGGGATGGTTGCTGGATTAATTCCATGTCCATCTGCTGTAGCAGTGCTTTTAATTGCTTCTACTAAGTTTAGTAATGATAGTACAACGCTTTACTCAAGTATTATGGTGTATGTATTAGGCATTGCATTAACATTAATTGGAATCATGGTATTATTTTTGCTATTTAAGGAGAGATTTAGTGATCGTTTGAATTCGATGAATAAACGCTTTAACACAAATTTAATAGCTGCTTCATTAATTATCTTAATTGGAATATTATATCTTGCGTTAAGCTTATTTGGCGGAGGACATCAACACTAAAGCTTGTATTTAAACAACATATCCTATTTTTTTATATAATGCTGCTAATCCAAAGTATAATACCACCATTATTGCCACAGACAGTGTAAGACTGATACCAAATGATATATTTTTCTTTAAGAAATACGGCAGAGTAAGAAAAAATGATAAAGAAGGGATAATCATTGAAAAAATGCTGTAAGAAAAAGATATAATTCTTTCTATATCACGCGTTTCAATGTAAATCCATATAATAGATAATAAAGAGATGAGGGGTAAAGAAACAATAATGGCACCCACAAGCGTATCTCTTTTTGCAATCTCAGATGCAATGAAGATAATGAGAGCAGATATTATAATTTTTGTTGCATTAAACATATTTTTTTTAAAAGATTGTTTCACATAATGTAAAGAAAAAAAATAAGGAATACATGGACTTAACTAACGTTTATATTGGATTTGCTTTAGCAACTTTTGCTGGACTTAGTACCGGAATTGGAAGTTTACTAGGGCTATACTCAAAATTTGAAAACAAAAGACTATTATCATTAGCACTTGGATTTTCAGCTGGAGTAATGATTTATGTTTCATTCATGGAACTACTTCTACTTTCTTTTGAGTCATTGGTAGGTTTATATGGACATACTTATGGCCAATTAATTGGCGTAACAGCCTTTATTTCAGGACTGTTGATGATGTTATTCATTGATCAGTTATTTGACCATCATTCAATTGCTGATTTTATATCACGATCGTCCAATAAAGACGAATCATTACTAGTGCGAACAGGAATTTTTTCTGCGATTGCTTTAGCGATCCATAATTTTCCAGAAGGATTTGCAACATTCACAGCAGCAGTATATGACCCAACGGTTGGAGTGACATTGGCTACAGCTATTGCGATTCATAATATTCCTGAAGGACTAGCAGTATCCGTTCCTATTTATTATGCTACAAAAAATAAGGCAAAAGCATTTTGGATATCTTTTGCTTCAGGTCTTGCTGAGCCACTAGGAGCGTTAATTGGATTTTTAATTTTTCGTACAGTATATAACGAAGCATTATTTGGAGTATCTTTTGCACTGTGTGCAGGAATTATGATTTATGTATCTTTAAATGAATTGTTGCCTGTTGCAAAAGAGTATGGCAAGCCTAGTGATCCTATTATAGGAGTAACTGCTGGAATCATTGTAATGGCAATTAGTTTAATACTAATGTATGC
>JAAZXT010000026.1 GCA_014240005.1 Fidelibacterota bacterium
GACTGATACTTCACTTAATAAGCAAAATGTACGTGCTGGTGCAATCTGTGTTTCATAATTAGTATACATGTTTTGTACAGAACTATATTGTACATCTAGCTCCTCTAAATCATACTGAATAGTAAACGTGGTTTTAAATCCTTCATATGGCACCGCAAACACCTCTACATCTTTTTCTTCATCGGCATAAAAAACAGGTTTAGTAATTTTTAAAAAATCAACCTCTGCGTCTTGTTCAATAATCTGAGCTTCATTTAAGGCAGCAACAAAGTCTTTTGAGCTACCATCCATTACTGGAGGTTCTTTACTATTAAGCTCCATTAGAAGGTTGTTAACACCCATTCCTGCACATGCAGACATAACATGTTCTGTAGTATGGACTCTTATTTCATTTTCTTCAATAGTAGTACCTCTAGTTAAGTCTACCACATTATCTAGATCCGGTGTAATAATCTGATCATCCCTATCATTTCTCATAAATTTTATACCAAAGTTGACTTCAGCTGGATGAAAAGTAATAGTGCTCTCTACTCCCGTGTGTAACCCAATGCCAGTACAGGATACTGGATATTTAATTGTTTTTTGTTTTTGTATCATTTTTTTTTAATCTTTTTTCTAATAATTCTAATCTTGTAAATACTGCATCTCTTTTCTGCTTCTCTTTAATAGGGCGAGCAGGATTTCCTGCATACATTTGTCCTCCATCTAAGGATTTTAGTACGCAAGAACGTGCAGCGATAACAGACTCACTCCCCAATATAACATGAGGACCAATATCAGTTTTACCGGCAATCATAGAATAAGCTCCAATTATTGCACTCCCCCCAACAAATACTCCTCCAGCCAATAAACAACCTTCTTGAATATTTACATTATGTCCAATATGGACTTGATTATCTAGCTTGCAATAATCTGCAATAATAGTGTTCTTTACTGACCCTCTATCAATAGTACACGTCGCACCTAATTCTACAAAATCACCTATAACAACGCTTTTAATATGGGGTATTTTGTGATGTATTTTATCAATAGTAGTAAATCCGAAACCATCACTACCAACAATAGAACCGCTATGAATTAATGTGTTTTCCCCTATAATAACATCATCATAAATAACAACATTATCTTTTATACTAGAATTAGCTCCAATAGTCACGCCTGAATTGATTTTTACTCCTGAGCCAATAGTTACATTATTTCCAATAATTACATTTTCGCCAATTACAGAAAAGGCAGAAATGCCTATATTTTTACCTAAAGAAGCTGATTTAGAAATAACTGTATTAGCGTTAATTGTATGATCTGTAGGGAGTTTCTTAGAAAATAATTCTAATATTTTAATCATCGCTAAATATGGATTTTCAACAATAATTCCAGAACACTGTTGTAAATCTTCTTTGCTTGTAACAATAAAAGCTGATGCATTGGAAGATATAACTTTCTTCTTATACTTTGGAAGGAAGGCAAATGATATTGCTCCAGCAACAGCCTCTTCAATATCGTCAACGCTAGTAATAATAATTGAACTATCGCCGACTATTATACCCTTTACCTCTGAGGCAATTTGTTTAAGTGTCAACAAGAGAAATCTCTATATTATTCTTTCGATTTTCTTAATTCGTAAAGAACGTCATCTGTTAAATCATGTGTTGGTTTAGTATAAAGAGATGCCTGAGAACCATCCATAATAATATCATAACCTTTTGATATTGCTACTGCATCAACTGCTGCTTTAAACTTTTGAACTAATTCATACTCTAGCTGAGCTTGTTTTTTAGTAAGTTCTCCATTTGGACCAACTTTTGCCTGCTGATAACCTTGCATTGAATTATCCATATCTCTAATATCTTGCTCTTTTGCCTTTTTTAACTCTTCTGACATCATCAAGCTTTGTTGCTCATATTCTTTAACCATGCTATCAAGCTCGGTTGCCATTGCTTGGTATTCTTTTTGAATAACCTGTAGATCAAGCTGTAATTGCTGTTCTACTTCATTAAACTCTTCAAAATCAAGTCTAATTTTTTCTGAAAAAACTACACCAATTTTTTCTTGAGCAAATGATACTCCAACTAATAATAATAAAACCACTATTTTTTTATACACTTTATTCTCTCCTTTAGTATGTTTGTCCAAATGTGATAGTATACTCCCAACCTTGTGGATTACCATCACCATTAATATCGTCAAATCCATATCCCATATCAAACCCTAATTTACCAATACCTGGCATAAAAAACCTAACACCAACACCAGCAGATTTTTTCATAGAAAGAGGGCCATTTCTATCTATATAAAACGGCTCAGACATTTTTGAGCTGTTCCATACATTACCCATTTCTCCAAAAGCCATTACATATATTACAGGATTTTCTGATAATGGAAATCTTAATTCTGTAGTTATTTTCCCCATTGAATTTCCTCCAACAGCTTGACCAGAAGCTGTTTGTGGCCCAATAGAATTATCTGGATATCCTCTTAAAGCATTACCGTAAGGAATTCCATTACCCCCCATAATAAATCTTTCATCAAAAGGAACAAAACTTTTGACGTCGTCATCTACGTCTAATGTCTTAATAACGCCTAATTTAAAAGAATTATATAATACGACTTTAGAGAAAGTAGGTGTAAACCAATTTAAATCTAATATGTGTTTTTGGAAGTTTTCATTTCCTCCTAAAAATCCACCTGAATAAGTGTTCTCAAGGTGGAATCGAGAACCAGAAGTGGGAAATTCTGCCCTATTCCTGCTATCTCTAGAAAACATTTGAGACAAACTAATTCCTCTGGTTGTGTCTAAACCACCAATATATTGATCGATATCGGCTTGTGTTCCCTGATATTGTTTTTCCATTAATTTTACAGACCACATAACTCTAAAGAAATCATCTGGCCATTCTAGTCTTCTTCCAAAACTAGCAACTGCTCCTGCTACTGTAAAATCTAGTGGGAAATAATAATTGGTAGATGAACCTCTATAAGAATAAAATATTGATGCTCCAACCAAATATGGGCTATCGTTAATCATAGGATCCTGGAAGCTAATATTTAATGATCTATATTTTGAAGGCTCTTGATTAGAGTAAAGAGAAAAATTAGTTCCTGTACTTAAGCCAACATTAAATTTTTGCCCTCTTCCCATAAAATTATCAAACTCAACTCCTGCTCCGCCTGTAATACCATACTCACCAGTAAAACCAAGGTTTGCATTAATTCTTTGAGTAGACTTTTTCTCTTGAACTACAAAATCTAAATCTACCTTATCTTCTGATATGGGGTTAACATCTGGTATTACATTATCAAAATAGTTTAAAATCCAAATATCGCGTTGACTACGCATTAACTTAGATTTATTAAAAACATCTCCAGGAAATAGCTTTAATTCACGTCTAATAACATTTTCTCTAGTTTTATTATTGCCAGAAACAAAGATATTTTCGATGTATACCTTGCTCCCCTCATTAAAAACAAAATTAATATCTAAAGAATCGGGACCAGACGGTATGATTTCTGGGTTAACACTACTAAAAATATACCCTTTATCTTGGTATACGCTCATCATATCTTCATAGACTGATTTAGTAAAATCTTTTTCTGAATAAGCATCCCCTTTTTCAATTTTTAACAATTGTTTAAGGGTAGATTCATCTGCAATTTCGTTGCCTTCAAATGTAATATTACGATAATGATATTGCTCCCCCTCTTCTAAAGATAATACCAATGTCAAAGAAAAATTTTCCCTATCTACCATGAGAGTATCACTCACTACTTGGAAGTCTCTATAGCCTTCATTTTGATAAAACAGAGCTAGTGCTTTTTTATCTTCATCAAATGTTTTTTCGTTAAGATTTTTTACCCAAAAAGCCCACCACTTTCTTTCTTTTGTATCTTTTAATTCTTTTTTCAATTTACGTGCTGAAAAATTATCGTTTCCTGTAAATTGGATATTCTTTAGTCTATACTTTTCATTTTCTTTCACCTGAAAAATAACATCTCTAGCATAAGCAGCACGTACTAAGGTATCTTGTGGTACCTCTATTGTGGAACTTACTTCTACATCAAAATATCCGTCCTCTTGATAAATTTCTGTAATCTTTTTAACAGCAGCATCTAATGAATTAGGACGAATTCTCTTTCCTATTTTTAAATCAATTTTTTCTGTGAATCTAGACTCTCTAACAGATACGCCTTCAAATAAAATATTGTTTAAAGTAGGGCTTTCTTCTACTTGAATTGTGATTTCCACTCCATATTCAGAATCATTGTTAAGAACAATATTAACATCATCAAATAACCCTAAATCCCATAATCGTGTTAAAGCAGTTGATATATCAGATCTTTGAATTTGAGTTCCATCACGTAAACCCGCAGAATACTTAATCATCTTATCAGATGTAGTGGTATTTCCTTCAACATTTACACGATAAAGAGTTACTTCTTGCCCGTATAAAATATTAACAAAAAATAATAGTATTATTGTTATATATATATTCTTCATATTTAATCAATTAATTTACCAAAAGTTCTATTTCTGTTCTCAAAATCCTTTAACGCTTGTATTAAATCTTCTTCTTTAAAAGCTGGCCAATTTTTTTTACTTACATATAGCTCTGCATAGGCAGATTGCCATAATAAAAAATTACTTAATCTATATTCTCCTGCCGTTCTAATAATTAAATCCGGATCAGGGATTTCAGGGCAATATAAGTGATTTTTTACAATCTCTTCATCTATTATTTCACTTTCTTTACTTGCTCCAATTTTCTTAATTGCATCTATAATTTCTTGTCTACCGCCATAACTTAGCGCAAGAGAAAGAACTAGACCTGTATTGTGCTTTGTTCTTTCTATAGTATTAGCAATGATGTTTTGTACACTCTTTGGTAAATCCTCTACTCTTCCAACGACATTAAACACTATATTGTTCCTCTCTAATTCCTGAATTTCATTTTTTAACATTGAGCTTAATAAAACCATTAAACTATCTATTTCTATTTGTGGACGACTCCAATTCTCCGTTGAAAATGTATAAAGAGTAAGATATTTAATTTTTAAATTGGAACACGCTTCAATAATTTTTTTAGCAGATTTAGCGCCTTCTTTATGCCCAGAAAGACGATCTAATTTCCGCTCTTTAGCCCATCTACCATTACCATCCATAATAATCGCAAGGTGATTAAGATTAGGTGATTTGAGTATCATATAGAGGCTATTTGTTGTGCTAGTTTTAAGAATATTTTTGATACAGGTGATTTTTTGTCATAAAAAACAATTGGCTCACCACTATCAATTGACTCCATTAATTCATGGGAATAAGGCACTTCTGCTAATAGCGGTATGTCAAGCCTAGTACTTTCTGTTTGACCGCCGCCCCTTTTAAATAGATCAAATTTTAAATTAAATTTACCATTGTCATTTGTTGCTACTTTTTCTCCATTAATAACAATATCTGCATTTTTACTATCAGGAACTTCTCCTGAAATTTCCATATAAGACATATTTTCTACAACGCCCAGCAGCTCAGTCTCTACTTTTTTAAACATATCAGCTCCTTTTCTTACATCTGTTAAAGCAATGTCGTTGGGTGTGGTCACAATAATTGCACCATCCAGTGGAATCTTTTGAGATAAAGTAAGCTGAACATCGCCTGTGCCTGGAGGTAAATCAAGAATCAAATAATCTAAATCACCCCATTTTACATCTCTAAAAAATTGTTCAGTCATTTTAGCTACTAATGGACCTCTCCAAACTACTGGGGCTTGATTACCGCTAATAAAACCAAAGCTCATGAGTTTTAAATTATGTTTTTCTAAAGGAATAATTTTTTGATCTTCATCAACTTCTGGATTCGCTTGGATTCCCATAGTCAGAGGCAAAGATGGTCCATAAATATCTAAATCTAATAATCCAGTTTTGTGTCCACTGCTTGTTAGGGCGGCAGCTAAATTAAGTGCAATAGTAGATTTTCCAACACCACCTTTTCCGCTAGCTACTGCAATAATTTTTGTAATATTTCCTTCAACATTTTGATGCTTATTAGAAGTATCTACTTCTGTCTTTTGAGGTGGACGGTCTAGTATCTTGATTGTTACTTCAAAATCATCAGCAATAATAGTTTCTTTAATAGTCTTAATAAGTTCTGACTTTTTCTCCTCATTTTGAGAAGAAATAGATAGCATAATAGTAATAGTTTTATGGTCAATCAGAATGTCTTTGACCATCCCGAATGATACAATATCTCTATTAAAGCCAGGATAATTCACTGACTTTAGTTGATGTAATATTTGATTTTTATTTATCATAAAATAAAGGCAGTTAAAAATAGAAAAGACTACTATAAAATGTTATATAAATCTATGATGGTGGATCTTGTCCAAAAAACTTATAATTATGCGCAATGGATGGCTCATATTCTTCTGGTGTTTCATCTTCATCATAAATAGCATCGACTGGACACTCAGGCTCGCATGCTCCGCAATCAATACATTCTTCCGGGTTAATGAAAAGTTGTTTTGATGTAGCATCAAAATCAGCAGCTTTTGCCTCCTCACCTGATCCTTCTGGATCATCTGGACCATGTATGCAGTCTACAGGGCACACTTCAACGCAAGCTGTATCGCAAGTACCGATACACGGATCTGTAATTATATATGTCATATTATTTAATTTTCTTTGTTATTAGAATCTATAATTATACGTAGTTTCATATTCAAAATCAACCTATGCACAAACAAAAAAGATTAGATATATTTCTATGGACCGTCCCTTTAGTTAATTCTATTGGACGGTCTATTTATGATGTTGCATTTATATGGCTCATATTAGATATTACCAATTCTGAAAAAATTACAGGATTTATAGCGATGACTACGTACTTGCCTGCTATTCTTTTTGGCTTATTTATTGGAGCAATTGTAGATCTTTTCCCTAGAACTAAAATGATTTCTCTTGCTACTATCATGCAAGGATTAGTTCTATTATGTATACCTTTATTATTTTTTTATAACATTGCATCTGTATGGCTCCTCATGTTGTTAGCTTTTTTTCATAACGGATTTGCATTGCCTATGGTCCCAGCATTTAATGCTTATTTACCAACACAGATTAAAAAAGAAAATCTGTTAAAAGCCAATTCTATTGTAAACATTTCTTGGCAAACTGCTGTACTAATTGGACCAATTATAGCAGCACAATTACTCACCATTTATCCAGTAGAAAATTTATTCTATTTTTGTGTTTTTTTCTATTTTTGCGCAGCTGCGCTAACTGCTGTGGCGCCAAAAGATACTGTAGAAAAAGAACCAATCAATACTAAAAAAATAATTCAAAAAACTAAAGAAGGATTACAATACCTAAAAGATAGAGCTACGTTTCGCTTTATTATTATCTTAACACTACTAAGCAATTTATTTGTAATGGGTCCTGCAATAATAGGAGTTCCTATATTGGTAAAACTGCACTTAGGTGGTAGCGCATCTGATTTTGCTTTAGTGGAAGCATTTATTGGATTGGGAATGTTATTAGGCACTACTATTGTATACGGAATTGGGAATCGAGTTACGCATGGCTTACTATTTTTATTAGGCTTATTTATTGATGGTGCTAGTTTTTGTTTATACTATTTTGTAGAAAATATAGACCAACTTAATTTATTATCGGTCATACATGGGATTGGAATACCCTTCTTAATTATTTCTCGTGTATCGATTATGCAAAAACATATCCCAGAAAAACTTTTAGGAAGAATTTTTGCTATTATTTCTATCTCTATTGTTAGTATGGCAGCCGTATCTAGTGGAATAATTGGAGTGATGGCAGACTTTTTTGATATTAAAACAATCTTCTTAATTTTCGGAATACTGGCGGGTGCCACTGGAATTGCTGGATTAATGCATCCAAAAATTAAATATTTAAATTAAGGATTTATAAGTTTCGAAATTGTGTCTTTTGTAAAATCTCTTAACTGTTCAACCGATAAATTTGCATAATCATCAGCAGTAATTGGATTACCGAATACTAGTGTTAGTCTACCGGGATTAATTGTCCAACTAGTTCTTTTATTTGCTCGATAAGCACCAATTAACCCGATAGGAACTATAGTAGCTTTAGTGGCTTTAGCAAAATGAAAACCGCCTTTTTTGAATTCTCCCATTTCGCCTGTAATGGTGCGTTGTCCTTCTGGAGATAACACCATTGAGTTCTTATCAACTAATAATATTTTCTCTGCAGCTTTTAGTGTTTCTTTTGCTTTATCGGTGTTGTCATGTGTAATAGAATATGCACCATATCGCTTGGCCATATATCCAAACA
>JAAZXT010000015.1 GCA_014240005.1 Fidelibacterota bacterium
ACCTAAGAAGATCTCTTTTTACTTGATCATATTCTTGTGCGATATACTCTACAGATTTAACTAATTCCTGAATCTTATGCTGTAAAGATACAATGATATTCCAATACATATTTTTGTCAAGTTTGAGTTCTTCTATTTGATGTTCTTGTGGATCTACTTCTACTTCATTAGGAAAATGTATACTTATTAATTGTGCCATATTTATTTATTCTCTTCTGTTAATTATCTAATGGTTGGCTATCAAGAGTATAAATAAAACTTAACTTCGTCAAGGATTCAAGCGAAAATTAGCAATATAAATAGGTGTCTCAGACGACAAACAATAAAGATTCGTAAAAATTGCTTAACTTTATAGAAATAAACAAAATGGAGATTAGATATGGAAAATGTAAATAGATATCGTACGATAAGGAATTCCTATCATCGCGAGCTTGATGATGAGATTGACATTAGGCTAAGAGATGGTTGGACATTATATGGCAGTCCTTATCTTGATAAGGAAGGGCATTATTGTCAAGCATTGGTAGAGATTTTGCAATCTCCCAGACTCTATGTACAGATTGTTGAGGATTCCTCAATCAAGATTATTGAGGATAAGACCTGATTAAAGAGTATGGCTATAGTATGGCTATAGTATGGACTTTAATGTCACTCTTCCTCGTAGGCAATGTCACGATTTGACATTGTAGATCTAATAAAAAAGGGCTATAAACCCTAAGATTTACAACCCTTTTTTTGCCCTTTTATCGTCGAACTGCGGAGAGAGAGGGATTCGAACCCTCGATACAATTTCTCGTATAACACCTTAGCAGGGTGCCGCTTTCAACCACTCAGCCACCTCTCCAAACATGGGGAATTTACATTAAGAATACTATGAACTCGATAAAAAAGATACAAGTCGGTCTTTCAATGTATCTAATCCGACATTACTTACTGATGAAATGTCTATATATTCTTCTGAAAAATTATTCCAATTCTCTAAATCTTCTACCTTATCCATCGTATCGCGCTTTGTACGTATTACCAATTTTGGCTTATCCATTAATGTCTTATTAAAACTAGACAGCTCATTTGACAACTTGTCAAATGTATCTTGTGGATTAGGGTCTAAAATATCAATTAAAAATAATAAAATTCTATTACGTTCTATATGTTTCAAGAATTGATGCCCCAAGCCTTTACCTTGACTAGCGCCCTCAATAAGACCTGGAATATCGGCCATGACAAATGATTGATATTCTCCATATTTTACAATCCCTAAGTGAGGTTGTAAGGTTGTAAATGGATAGTCTGCGATCTTCGGTTTTGCCGTGGTCATCACAGATAATAAAGTGGATTTTCCAGCATTAGGTAAACCAACTAAACCTACATCTGCTAAAATCTTTAGCTCCAGCTCAACTTGTAATGATTCTCCGGAAATTCCTTGCTGTGCAAATCGAGGAGTTTGTTGCGTAGAAGACTTGAAATTATAATTTCCTCTGCCTCCAATACCACCCCTACAAACCACGCGATGCTCGTTTTCTTTAACCATATCAACAACAACATCGTTTGTATTTAAATCTTTAATAATTGTACCGCAAGGTACTTGAATAATAAGATCTTCTCCTGATTTACCTGTGCGTTTATTTGCTCCTCCAGATTTACCATTTTGAGCTTTATATAGACGACGATATCGAATATCTTGAAGTGTGTGTAAATTAGGGTTGGTTAAAAAAACAATGTTTCCGCCTTTTCCACCATTGCCGCCACTAGGACCACCTTTATCTATATATTTTTCTCGATGAAAAGCAACGACGCCTGTGCCACCGTTTCCGGCTTGCAATTTTATTTTTGCATAATCGATAAACATAATAAAAACCTAAAAGTTGCTAATAATTTCGTCGCCAAATTCTGAACATTTTAACAGTGTTGCTCCAGACATTAAACGTTCAAAATCATATGTGACTCTCTTATTATGAATTGCCATTTCTAGCGCTCTTTCAATAAGAGTAGCTGGCTCTGTCCATCCCATATACTGCAACATCATGACACCAGATAAAATCACTGAAGATGGATTAACCTTATCTAATCCAGCATATTTTGGAGCCGTCCCATGGGTTGCTTCAAAGATAGCATGACCAGAACTATAATTAATATTTGCTCCAGGAGAAATTCCTATACCACCAACAGCTGCCGCTGCAGAATCTGATAAATAATCACCGTTTAAGTTCATCGTAGCTATTACATCATATTCATCAGGTCTTAATAGAATTTGCTGAAGAAATGCATCGGCAATCACATCCTTAATAATAATTTTTCCTTCTGATTCAGCTTTAGCTTGAGCGGCATTAGCAGCATGGGTATCTTTCTTGTCTTTAATTCTGTCATATTCCATCCATGTAAATACCTTGTCAGCATAGTTAGCTTCAGCATGTTCATAAGTCCATTTTTTAAAGTACCCTTCTGTGAACTTCATAATATTGCCTTTGTGAACTATCGTAACTGATCTTCTATTATGCTCAATAGCATACTTCAAGGCAGAATCAAACAGTCTTATTGAACCTTCTTTTGATATAGGTTTAATCCCAATAGAACTTGAGTCTGGAAATCTAATCTTGTGTCCTTCACCCAATTCATTTAATAAATCAATAACTTGTTTTGCTCCATCAGAATCTTTTGGAAATTCTATTCCACTGTATACGTCTTCTGTATTTTCTCTAAACAACACAAAATTAACCCTATAAGGGTCCACAATCGCTGCAGGAGCGCCTCGAAACCATCTTACAGGACGTACACAAGCATATAGATCTAATTCTTTCCTTAATGTTACATTTAATGAGCGCATTCCACCCCCAACAGGAGTAGTCAGCGGACCTTTGATTCCTACGTAATGAGATTTAAGAATATCTAATGTTTCAGATGGGAGCCATTCCCCTGTTTTATTAAACGCTTTTTCTCCGCATAACACCTCTAACCATTCAATTTTTTTTGAACCTTCATAGCAATGCTCAACTGCAGCATCAATTACTTTTTGTGCAGCATTCCAAATATCTGGTCCAATACCATCTCCCTCTATAAATGGAATAATCGGGTTATCACTTACAATCAATTGATTATCTTTATAAGTTATCTTATCAGCCATTGTTCTTTTTCATTTTTTTTATCAATCTATTTTCAACACTTTTTGGTACAAACTTAGATAAATCAGTATTGTATTTAGCCAATTCTCTAATAATGGTAGAATTCAAATGAAGAAATTTCTCATTTGATACCATTAAAATAGTAGAGATATCAGGATTAATGCCATAATTTACCATTGCCATTTGAAATTCTAATTCAAAATCGCTCACATGTCTTAACCCTCTAATAATAGCCACAGCACCATGTTCTTTTGCAAATCTTATTACTAAATTTTTTGGATTAGAATGCACATGAACATTTTCAATATCATGAACACATTCTTCTATCATCTCCATTCTTTCTTCATGGGAAAATAATGGATTTTTATGCAAATTATCTGAGATGCAAATATGCACTTCATCAAACAGCTTTGCTGCTCTTTTTGTGATATCAAGATGTCCATAGTGAAGTGGATCAAAAGTGCCTGGATATATTATTCTTTTCATGCTTCCCAATATAGTAGTTGTGTGTCCCCAAATTTACCAATTTTATGATATCCTGCAAGCGATTCATTTTTACTGCATTCAAGGACAAAAATTCCTCCAGGATTTAGTTTTTTACAAGCCAAATCAATAAGTGCGGATAGATTAGCTAGTCCATATGGTGGATCAGCAAAGATAACATCATATTTATCGCATTTTTTAAGAAATCTTAATGAATCTCTCACCAAAAAATTAAAATGGTTATAATTGATTGATTCTGCGCTCTTCCTAATTTGGCTCATATGTTGTTTATTCATTTCTATAAAAGTAACGGTATTTGCTCCCCTACTACTCGCTTCAAAACCAACGATGCCAGATCCTGCATATAAATCTAAGAAATCTTTATTCTCGAGAGATCTTAACGCATCAAAAAGACTTTTTCTAACAATAGATGTAGTGGGTCTATATAAAAACCGAGGATTTATGATAATTGATTGATTCTTAAATGTACCAGCTAATATCTTCATGACCTCAAAGCTGTGATATATAAATGAACTGAATTATTGGTCTTGGTATATAAAATCTTTCTTAGGATTAAATTATTATACTGCTTTACATCTTGAAGAATCTTTATTGATGTATCTATGCTTTCGCATCTAATAACGATATTGTCAGATATTTTATCAAAAAATGAGCCGTCAGTTCGTTCAAATTGACTAGTATCATCTATGCTAGAGATTAAGCTTAATAAATCATATACCAATATAGAGCTTTCTATCGATGGAATTGTAGATAATGTGACAGTATATGCGCCACTTATACCATCATTAGAATTAGTATTGATATTAATTCGACTATCAACAATAACTATGCTTTGAATTTTATCCATATTGTTAGAATTGGTAATTATTTCAAATTCATTAATAGCAGCATATGAGCTAGTACGATATTTTTGTACCTGACTGACAGGAGGTTTAGCTTGTATCTCTTTAATTTCCTGTCTATTCAACGGAGTTTCATTATATATAAAATCAAAGTCGCTTATTACTGCTAAAGTAAAGATTAGTAATCCTAAGGTTAATAATCCTGCGACAATATTTTGTAAATATTGAAAGAAATTAAAATGATTACTTTTATCAAGAACAATTCTTGCCTTGCTATAATTTTGATCATTTAGAATTTGCACTCCAAAAGGTTTAACAAAATTCAATATAGGCGATGAATCTTTTATGATTTTTGCAAAAAATTCTACAATCTTTACATCGTTAAACATAATATGTTTGAGATTGGCATTTTTAAAATCTTTCTCTTTAAACTTAGCCATATCAGCTAATCCTATAATTCTTCTAAATCCTTTATCTTTTCCAGTAAAACTTCCACTATAGAAAGAAAATCCTTTCTTTGAGTAATTAAAAATTGAATATATGCGCGATGACTTAGTAACGGCATATTGAGTACTCTTAATCCCTGAAAGAACAATACTAGATATTGGAACAAGAAACTTAATATCTATTCCAGAATTATTAAAATTTAGCTTAATCTTCTCTCTTAAATAATGATTCATTTCTGCTGTGTGAAATATATTCTTTGAAGATTTCTTACTCTCCGATATTGAAAAATAATTTCTAAACAACTCTTTCCACTTATCTTGTAATTCTTGCTTAATTTTCTGAGATAAATTTGACTGATTTTTTTTAGATATAACACTTAAAGAATGAGATAATATCGAGTCATCTATAGCGATAGCTGCTTTCTTATTCTCTAAATCTATTTTTTCACCTAATTCATCAAGTGCCTGTGCAATCACACTACTTAATAGTTTAGAATTATTATCTATTGATATAAGATTATGATGAAATTTTACTTTGAGCTCTAGGTGTGCTGAATCAGTTTCAGAGCTTTTTTTAAATACAGAAAGAGTATCGCTATGTACTATAAAGTATAGCAATCAATTAATTATCCCAACTTCTAGTTCCGTCTATGATATACCCATGACTTCTAGTCTTTAGAGAAAAGAATCCATATCTATTATCTCTATAAGAACGAATTGGGCTTGATACTCTAACAGAGTTTGCTTCTTCATTTATTTCGATAATATAAGGATCTCCTGTCAAAGGACATACAAGCTGAGATGCGTCTGGAAGGAATACAAAGTTATAAGGGCTAGTTTCTTTTCTAAATCTTCTATCAAAATATGATATAGTTTCTACGCGCTCAAAGGTTGTTTCTTTAACAACGCTTAAGAATAATGGGTCTTCTTGTATTTCAAAAAGATTTCTCTTCTGAACATACAAAGTATCTTCTAATCCAGTATCTTCAGAAAGCATTACTACGGTCACTGTTGTATCTACAATCGTTTCTTTTGCAACTCTTCTCTGTCCAAAAGTTGTATCATATTCTACGTCAAAACCCCTAGGAACATTAACAAGAAATTCTTCGCCATTTAATTTTACTGATTGATCTCCTAGAAATGTGGAATCTGCCATCACTGAATCTCTGACAGCATTGACAAGCGTTACAGCTTTTAGACCATCTTCTTCATATTTTCCTATCAAAATATTATGAAAGTTTTCAACATTGTATAATGCTTGCATTCGAGATCTACTTTCACTCTTATACATATCTTCTTCTTCCCATATCAGACTAGGAACATAAATTACAAGCAAGGTAAGTAGGAACACAAAGAAAGTAATTATTTCTAAGTAGTCATTAAAAAATTTTTGTTTGGTTTTATTCATTTTAGGCTCCACAGAATTTACAATAAATCAAGAACATAGCAAGATATTAATCCTCAAATTTTTCAAATTTAATGTCTTTGTCTTTTTCTATTTCATAATACTCTTTAATAATTCTTTTTTCGTCTTTAGAGAGGTTTTTAGGTACGTCTACTTGAATCTTAACAAGTTGATCTCCTCGACTTGTTTTTCCAAGCTTAGGGAACCCTTTACCTTTAATTCTTAAAATCTGACCAGGTTGAAGTCCCGAAGGAATTTTTAGGCTAGCATGGCCATTAATCGTTGGAATATCAATCTTATCCCCAAAAACAACCTGAGAATAACCAATTTTTACCTGCAATAAGACATCGTTTCCATATCTTGAGAAATGCTCATGCTCTTCTTCTTCAAAAAAAACATATAAATCGCCTGCATTACGATTAACATCTTCATGTCCTTGTGAGTCTAAAGTCATATAATTGCCATTTTCTACTCCTACTGGAATTTTAATTTTGATTGTTTCTTCCTTTTTAATCATACCATTTTTATCTGCACCTGATGGAATTTTCTCAATAGTCTTTCCATATCCTTTACATTGAGGACAAACTGATGTAGATCTCATTTGACCTAAAAATGAATTGGTGACTCGCGTTACTTGCCCTGCACCATTACACATTGCACAATTAGAGAAGGTTGCCCCATCTGCCAACTTCAGTCTTCTTAGTTTAATTTTCTTTTCACCACCATTAACAATTTCAGCATATGAAACTTCAATTTTAACCTTAACATCACCACCACTTCTTGGCTTAGATGAAGATCTTCCTCCAGAAAAAAATGATTCGAATGGATTCTTTCCTCCAAAAATATCTCCAAACTGATTAAAAATATCATCCATGTTCATTGAATTAAACCCTGATTGTCCTCCACCCATTCCATTAAATGCAGAATGACCAAATTGATCATATTGCTGTCTTTTTGACGCATCACTTAATATTGAATATGCTTCAGCGGCTTCCTTAAACTTCTTTTCAGCATCTTTATTATCAGGATTTTTGTCTGGATGATACTTCATAGCAATCTTGCGATATGCACGCTTTATATCGTTATCGGTAGAGCCTTTTGATACACCTAATATATCATAGAAATCTTTCATTTTTTATTTACCACTACTTTTGCATGCCTAACAATCAAATCTTTATATTTAAATCCTAACTCATAAACCTCTACTATTTCATCATCTTTTTTATCTTCTAAATTAGTAGTAGTAAGCGCTTCATGTAATTCTGGATTAAAAATCTCCCCTGTTTTTCCAAATTCTTTGATTTCTTTATTATTCATCTTTTTTAAGAAATCTTCTTTAATTAGCAATAATGCTTTCTTGGTATTTTCGTCCTTATAAGATTCAATCCCTCTATTGATATTGTCTAATATAGATAAAAAATCAAGAATGAAATTTTTACCATCATACTTAAAAAGTGCAGATATTTCAGATTCTTTTCTCTTTCTAAAATTATCAAATTCTGCTTTCAGTCTAAGCTGTTTATCCTCAAGAGATTTAATGACACCTTCTAAATCTTTTTTTGTCATTCTCTTCTTTGGAACAGCTTTTACGCGAGCAGAAGAACTATCTGATCCATTTTTTATTTTTTTGTTCATAATAATATCCTCTTCATTGCCTTATTGGATGCATAAATACCTATTATTAAAGATAAACCAATCATCCAAGCCCATAAAAAATTATCAATTTGTATATTCAAATTGAAGTAGGAATTTATTACAATGAAACTATAATTCACTAATAAAAATGCAATAAGTGCTCCTATGATAGATTGCAATATTGATTCAATAAAAAAAGGTATCTTAATAAACATATTTGATGCGCCATTGTATTGTAGTATCTCAATAAAATCACTTCGATTTGACATAGAAAGTTTAACCGTATTTGATATCATTTGAATTGAAATAAAAACAATTGCAATTACGAGTATCAGAAAAAAGAAGATAAAAAGATTAATTTTATCCTCAATATTATCAATATAAACACCTCTATACTCTATACTATCTACAAAATCATACTTTTCTATTTCACTAATTAATAATTCTATCTTATTCAAATCAAAGTTGCTTTTTTCTAGCGAAACTTTTAACGACATTGGAAGAGGATTGTATCCCAACATGTCTACAACATCTTCTCCAAACTCTTCTAAAAAAATATCTGCAGATTTATCTTTATCAATCAATACAATAGAGGATATAACAGGATTTGATTCTAACTGTTTAATTACAGTATTAGATTGATCTAAATCTACCTTCTCTTGTAAAAAAATCTCAAAAGTATACTTTGAACGAAAAAAATTAGTAAGATTTTCTGTATTAAATCCAGCAATAAAGAACGTTCCAAGAATGGTAAAATTGATTAAAATTGTTATTATACATAAAAAATTGGTCAATTTATTTCTCAAGAAACTCTTTAATCCTTCGGTAAAAAGAAAGGCTATTTTATCAATCATTCACTCACCATTCTTCCTTGGTCTAGCTCTATAACCCTATAAGACTTCTCCGCTATTAATTTATAATTATGTGTAGCCATTATTACACATGTACCCTCTTTATTAATTTGCTCTAGTATTCTTAAAATCCTATGTCCGGTTGTTGGATCAAGATTTCCAGTAGGTTCATCTGCTAATATCATATCTGGATTCTTTACAATTGCACGTGCAATACACACTCGTTGCTGTTCGCCTCCAGACAATTGATTAGGAAATTTCTTAGAATAATGAGATAGCTCTGTTAGTTCTAAAGCTTCGTTTACAAGATTTGATATCTTTTTTCTTCCGACACCATTGATATGCAAAGGCAGTGCTATATTCTCATAAACTGTCCTTTGTTTCAGTAATTTATAGTCTTGAAAAATAACTCCAATCTTTTTTCTTGCTCTATGAATATCCTTATTCTTTATCTTTGAAGAAGAGTATCCTAATACATTTACTTCTCCCTTATCAGGGAAAAGATCAAAATATAAAAGTTTTAATAGGGTGCTTTTTCCAGATCCTGTAGGGCCAACTAAGAAACAAAACTCATCATCTTGAATATTTAAATCAATGTTATAAATTCCAGATTTTGAGGAGTAATTATATGTAATATTTTTAAACTCAACCATAGAACTGAAGGTAAAGAAATAAGACATATATTGATACCAATAAAAAACCAGATAGCTTATTCAGTCCTTTATAAAAGAAACTTAAGAATGCTAGCAAAAAGAGTAATCCAGCCCCAAAGAACAATTCAAAAGAAACATCGCTCACTGTTAATGGATTTATTAAACCTATTACACCTAAAACAAATAATATATTGAAAATATTCGATCCAATGATATTTCCTAGGGATATACCCACCTCTTTCTTAGAAAGTGCCATCATGGTCACAAATAACTCAGGCAAGGACGTTCCTATGGCAACAA
>JAAZXT010000014.1 GCA_014240005.1 Fidelibacterota bacterium
ATTAATCCTTTAAATACTATTGAAAACTTTTGGGTTAATACTAATACTAGTGTCAATGTGACTCAAAATTGGAAATTAAACTATAATGCTCGTTTTAGTATTAGCGATAAAGATATAGTAAGACATAATATCACCCTTTATAGAGAAATAGATTGTTGGGAGCTATTTATGGATTGGACCCCTACAGGCTATGCAAAAGGACTTTATTTTAGGCTGAACTTAAAATCTGATATATTAAAAGATTTAAAAGTAGAACAAAAAACTGGGTTATATAATACTAGGTCAAGTTTTTAGGTGTTATTGCTTGAAAAAATTATTAATGTTGTTTTGTGAAATCTAAATATCAAAAAATTAAAGGTACATTTGATATTCTTCCCCCTGATACGCTTTTGTGGAAAGAAGTTGAGAACATTCTTCATAACATAAGTCAACAATTTAGCTATGAAGAAATACGTACTCCTTCAGTGGAATCAATCCACCTATTTCAACAAAATGTTGGCTATGAAACTGATGTTTCAAAAGAAATGTTTACATGGAAAGATCAGTCTAAGCAACAAATAGCATTGAAACCTGAAATGACTGCGCCGGTAGTGCGCGCTTATATTGAAAATGGATTCTTTCGAAGCAACCCATTATGCCGCTTATATTATATTGATTCTTTTTTTAGAAGAGAAAAACCTCAAAAAGGCAGACAGCGTCAATTTAATCAATTTGGAATAGAGGCTTTTGGCTCTGCTAGTATAGAACAAGATGTAGAAGTAATTCTGATGGCTTCAACCTGTCTAAAAGCATTAAGTATTAGTGAAACTATTCTGCATATAAATAATATTGGCTCACCAGATACTAGAACAAGATATGAACAGTTATTAACAAAATATTTTTTACAAAATACTAAAGCACTATCAAACCTCTCTCAAAAAAGACTTCATTCTAATCCAATCCGCATTCTCGATAGTAAAGAAAAAGAAGACCAATTAATTATTAAAAATGCTCCGATTATTAAAGAGTTACTAACTAGTACAGAAAAAACAGACTTCAACATTCTGCTTTCTAACTTAGACGCATTGAATATTAAATATGAAGAAAGTCCACATCTAGTACGTGGACTGGATTACTATAATGGCACTACATTTGAAATCACGACTAAAAGTGATAAATCGCAAAATGCATTATGTGGTGGTGGGAGATATGACTTTTTAGTGGAGCAAATGGGTGGACCATCAACGCCAGCAATTGGATTTGCAGCTGGAATGGAGCGTATGATTATTGAATCAAACCATGAGATGCAAAAAAATAATGTTGATGTGTATATCAGCTGTAATGAGTTAAAAAATAGCACTAAATGCTTTTCTATAATGCAACATTTAGTAGAAAATGATTATAAAGTATTTTTTGACACAAATAAAAAGAGTGTTAAAAATCAAATGAAAGATGCTATAAAAAGAAATGCATCATTTGTGTTAGTAATTGATAAAAATATGACTATAAAAAATATCAAATCTAATGAAAAAATTGCTGTTTCTGATTTTCAACAATTACTCAATTTTTTAAGAACCCAATAATTTATATTTATTAATAAATATAAATTTTTGACAATTACTAAACAAACTATGTAAGTTGCCAGCCTAAGATGTCTAATCAAGAAAAACTATTAATCATTGTTGAGTCACCTTCTAAAACGAAGACGATTGCAAAGTATATCGATAATGCTTCTGTAATAGCAAGTGTTGGTCATTTTAAAGACTTACCAAAGAAAGAAATGGGTATTGATATTGAAAATGATTTTGCTATGAAAATTCAAACAATGCCTGATAGAAAAAAGTTTATTGCTCAACTCAAATCTGAAGTTAAAAAAGCTGATAGAATCTTAATTGCAACAGACCCAGATCGAGAAGGTGAAGCTATTGCAGCTGATATTGCAGAAGAGATTAAGGAAGATATTGAGAGAGTGGAGTTTACTGAAATTACTAAGACGGCTGTACAGCATGCTATCAACAATAGTAG
>JAAZXT010000013.1 GCA_014240005.1 Fidelibacterota bacterium
CCTTGCGATATAAAATTGGCTGTAGAACGTGACCCCGCATCAAAGACATAATTACGGTTATTAATCGATATAACAACACTTTGCTGTGCAATCTGTGGCGTAAGTGGTGTACTTACTCCCGTATAAACTACACGCAACACATCGGGTTGATTAGGTGGAATAGAAAGTAACGACCCAACAGTACGTTCAAATACTTGATTTCTAAAATTTCCAGGGGAATTAAATGCCAATACTATTGCAATAGTAAGAAAGATTAATCCTGTAAAGAATAACCCTAAATATTTTAAAATTTTTCCTTCAGTCAATTCTTCTAAATTCATCTAGTTTCCCTCTACCTCGCTTATAAAATTAAGCACACCATTGATATAAGTATCGGTGTCATCCCACATAGACATATGGCTTCCATTTTCACACAAAAGAAATTCTCCATTAGGAAATTCATTCGCCATCCATTCTTTATGTTTTGGATCCATGGTATCATGGGTTCCTGCAATAACCAATGTTGGAATAGTGATGGTAGATAGCTTGTCTGTAATATCCCAAAATTCTAATAATCCAGAGGCTCCAAATTCGCTTGGTCCCTGCATCGCGACATACATATCTTGGTTAATATTTGCGAACGCATTATTGACCTCATCTGGCCATTCTGCAAGAGGAGTGCGTAACATATGTGTTTGATAATGGTATGGTAGTAATAATTCCATATAACGAGGATTTGTAAAGTCTTTTGCTGCTTCCAGTGCTTGAATTTCTTCCAAGACTTCTGGTGGCATTTGTGGACCCAATACTTCCTCAGCATACTTGTTGTATGCAGGAATACTTGCCATCATATTAGATACGATTAATCCCTTCATATTATCTTGATATTTGAGGGCATATTCCATACCAAGAATACCGCCCCATGAATGCCCTAAGACATAAAAATTTGACTTGTCTAAGTTTAATGCTTTTCTGACTGTTTCTACTTCTTCTACAAAGCGTTCTATAGTCCATAAACTTGGATCGTTCGCTGGATCACTGTTGGTAGAACCTAGCTGATCATAGTAATAGTATTCAATGCCTTCATTTGGGAAATAGTCATCAAAAATTTTGAAATATTCATGGGTAGCACCTGGACCTCCATGAAGTAACAGTATTTTCACAGATGGATTATCTCCTACTTTCTGTGTCCATACTTGATGGCCTCCATCAATAGTAATCATTTCTACACCGTCGTCTTCGGTGAAAAAAACATCATTTATGGTAAATACTAAAAATGCTACTCCTGCTATCATAAATAAAAATGCAATTAGTAATTCTAATTTCTTAGACATGAATCCTCCGTTTCTTATAACCTTGAAATGATATAGAGTTGTAGACTCAATACAAGCAGTGCCAATATTGTTCTGAGAAATTCCATGAAATGGTTGTGTCGATCAAAAAATCTCTCAATTTTATACCATCTAGATTCTTTATAATTGTTCTCGTTCATTATTTTTTTCCTAACTCAAGCGATTCGTTAATCCAATTTAAATAATCTGCATCAACCTTGCTTGTTTCAATTGTAGTAATTTCTGGTACATCATAATTATGTAATTTTTTAATTGTTTTATACACATTCGCCTCTAAATCTTCAGAAGTTTTAATTAACAGCATTACTTCCCTTGACTCAACAATACGTCCATCTAAGATGTATTTTGAGCGCATACGCGGAATAATATTGACACATGCAGCGTACTTCTTATTTAATAATGTATTCGTGATATCTTTCATAGCCTTATGGCTATTAGAAGTTGTTTTAATAATAATCATACTATTTACTGATTTTCAATCCATTCATAGACAATGTCTTGAAGGATATCCATGGACACGCCTCCATTTTTTAAGACAACATCATGAAACCCTTGAAGGGAGAATGTATCACCGAGTGTTTCCTCAGCATGTGCACGTAATTCTTGAATCTTTAACATCCCTATTTTATAAGAAACGGCTTGACCTGGCCATACAATATGACGCTCTACCATCCCAACACAATCACCTTCTGGATTTGCTGTATTGTTCATATAATAATCAATCCCCTCTTCTCTGGTCCATCGATAATGATGAATCCCAGTATCAACTACCAAACGACATGCTCTCCAAAGCTCTCCAGATAAACGACCAAAATCAGAATATGGATCTTTGTAGAGACCAATTTCTTTTGGGAGTGTTTCTGAGTATAGCGCCCACCCTTCGGAGAATACACTATATCCGCCATATTTTCTGAAGTTTGGCATCCCTTTTACTTCTAATGCGATCGCAATTTGCATATGATGCCCAGGAATAGCTTCATGATAAGCCAGATTTTCTAACTTATAGATTGGCATATCTTGCATATTATACAAATTAGCATAATAAATTCCAGGACGACTTCCATCAGCTTGACCGCGATTATAAAATGCAATACCAGCAGAGGCTTCACGATATGGCTCCACCGCTTTAACAATAAGTGGAATACTTGGTAATCCATAAAACAATTCTTCGATACGATTAGATAATGTATCAACCACCACATTCACTTGATCTAAATACATTTGACGCCCCTTAGATCCTTGTGGATAATAGAATTGTGGATCTGTTCTCATAAAATCAAAGAATTCTTGTAGGGTGCCTTCAAAAGCAACCGTCTCCATAATAGTATAAATTTCTTCATGAATACGAGCCACTTCATCTAAACCAATTTGATGAATTTCTTCTGCAGTTAGTCCTAATGTAGTGTAATTGTCTAAGCTATGTTGATAGTATTCAGCGCCGTTAGGATACTTCCAAACACCATCATTGTTGGTAGCTTTTAGTTGTTGTGCGCTGAGAAAATCAATTAAGTTTCTATAAGAATGATTCACTATGGTAACTAAAATAGCTTCTGCTTCACTTTTATAACGCAACTTGACTGCATCTGTTAGATCTAACGCTTCTAGCTTTGTAACAAAATCTTTATAGATAACATTCTGTTCTTTTCCTTCTTCAAATGGATAGCCTGATATGATATTTTCACACACAGCAATAGCTTTAGGATAGACAAACATAGGTGCAATTGTTCCAACATCTTCTCTTATGGTTAGTTCTTTAATAAATTCTTCAAATAATGGCTCAATATTGCGCAATCTTCCGAGATAATCTTTAACATCTCTTTCATCCTCTATAATATGATAATTGATTAAAAAAGATGGAATAGAAGAGTGTTTTCCGCCACGATGAGTTACCATATATCCACGAAAAAGATATTTATCAGCATCAATCGTTCTTTGTAAAGATTTCTCCATTAATCGATAACTGATTGCTGTCTTACCGTCTAGTTTGTTAATATTGATATGTTCATTTAGATATTCTAAGTCAAAAGCAGCATCTCTTGCATCTTTTCTTCTTTTAGGCCATGAGATATCATCCCATTGATCGTAATTAGATTTATATCCTAACCTAGATTGAAATTCAGGACTATCTAACACCCTATCTTGAAAAATAGATTCAAAAAATTGATTTGCTTCTTTGATTTCATCTTGATCAACCTTTAACCCTGTGCATGCATTGATTATTAATAAAAATGCTAGTAGAGCCGTGTATTTAAAAATATTTTGCATAGTTAATCTCTTTATTTAATGTTTAAAGGTTTTTAATTTAGTAAAAATTCTGCAGACAGTATGGTATTTTCTACCAACATAGCGATAGTCATTGGACCCACTCCTTTAGGTACGGGAGTAAGCGCACTTGCTTTACCGGTGACACTTGATTGATTCACGTCTCCAACAATAACAGATTTTCCGTCACATTCAATACGATTAATACCGACATCAACAAGACAAGCACCTTCTTTAATGAAAGAAGCATCTAAGAATTCTGGGGAACCCATCGCTGCTACTACAACATCTGCTTGTTGGGTAAAATACTTTAAATCGGATGTACCGCTATGACAAAGTGTTACCGTTGCATTTCCTAGCGATTTAAGGCTAGATAATACCGATACAGGTCTTCCGACAATATTACTACGCCCGACCACAACCACATGTTTTCCATTTAAATCGACTTGAAAATGTTTTAACATAAACATGATTCCTTTTGGTGTACAAGGAACAAATCTTGGTCGTCCTATTGATAATAATCCAGCATTTTCTGGATGAAATCCATCGACATCTTTTTTAGGGTCGATAGCATGAATAACTTTATCGCTATCAATATGTTTTGGTAAAGGTAGTTGAACTAGAATCCCATGAAAACTGTCATCTGCATTAATTTTAACAATTAAATCAAGTACTTCTTGTTCTGAAACAGAGTCTTCTAGACGATGAAGCTCCGATTTAAGACCTAAAGCATCAAAACGTTTTGTTTTATTGCGAACATAAATTTGTGACGCAGGGTCTTCTCCGACTAGGATAGCTGCTAATCCAGGCGTAACACCTTTTTCTTTCAAAGCATGAATACGGTCATGCAAGCTATCATAAAGAGCATGACTTGCTTCTACCCCTGATAAGATCTTTGTATCGAACATTAAGCCCCTCTCCTAATTTTTAAACTATCTCTTCAATGCGCTCAACCAAAGATTTAATCTTTGATTCTACTTCACCTTTAAAGGAGTATTCTCCTCTTTGGGCGCTCATTAATTCATCAGAGATATTCATTGCAGCTAAGATTGCTATTTTAGATGCATTTAAGGAGGAAGGTGCTGATTTTTGAATTTCTGCCATCTTTCTATCTACTAATGCAGCACATTCTCTTATGTGAGCTTCGTTAACAGTAGCACGAATAGAATATTCTTGACCAAAAATTCTAACTTTAACAACTTTTTTTTCTGAACTTTCCATAATATTTTCCTATTAATTATCTCTTAATTTAGCATTAAATTTCTTCGTAACAACCTTTATAATTTCTGCAATAACTGCATTTACCTCATTGTCTTCAAGTGTTTTTTTAACACTCTGAAATGACAATTTAAACAATACATTCTTCTTATTATCTTCTTCCTTTGATTCATAAATATCAACAGGAGATACATGTTGTAGTATTGACTGATTTATCGATTTCATAGCAGCACACACTTCGCCTAAATTTGTACCACTATCTAATTTGAAATTTAAATCTCTATTTACTACAGGATATAGCACAACATCTTTTACTTTAACATTATGGTTAAAATGCTCTACAAAAAAGGATGTGTTAATATCCATAACACAAACATTTGTTTTATGCGCAATATCTAACTTATTAAGAAATGAATCAGCTACGACACCTATAGAACCTACTGTATTCTTTTTGCCGTCGACAATACGATAAAAAATATCGCAATATGAATGCTTATCTTCTACAAATTTTACTTTAGTTTTAGTGAGGGTTTCAAAAATATTCGTTGCCATCCCTTTTAATAAAAAGAAATTATTTTCTAATGCATTAAAATGTACATTCTTTTCATAGAAATTTCCATGAACGAGACAAGAAAAATTACTCACTTGATCAATATCTTTTAAAGAATCACCTTTTTTCTCAAACACGGTCCCATGCTCATAAATTAATGTATTAGCTGAACCATTTTTAAAATTAAAGTCTAAGTTTTCAAATAAGCCACGATGAAGAGTTGTACGCAGTGTATTCATTTTTTCTGAAGAAGGATTCATTACAGATACTGGATTAATTCCAAAAACCTTTACCTCTTCAATATCTTGTAATGAATTATTATAAGATTGATTAAATCCTAAGGAAGATAAGTGTTGCTTTAACTCAAACAATGGTTGTTCTGCATCGTTAGCATATTGCATTTGAGATGAGAAACTATAAGAAGACTTAATATTCTCATAACCATAGCAACGTAACACCTCTTCAATAAGATCAGTTTCATGCTTTACGTCATGCCTAAAAGAAGGAATAACACACTCCCAACCTGTTTTTGATTTTTTGTTTCGAATATGCAATCCATCGAGTATAGAACTAACAGATTTATGATTAATATCTTGACCTGTATACTTTAATAATTTATCCTCTGATAATGAAATTTTATGTAAGGTTGGGTCAATGGTAGATTCACCCGTAACAAGAGATTCTAAGGTACCTCCTGCCACTTCAGACATAAGGCCTACAATCATATAGAATGCTTCTAAAACAGCTTCCGGATCTGCGCCTCTTTCAAAACGTCTAGATGCTTCTGATAATAAATTTAACTTTTTAGATCCTTTTCTTACAACAACAGGATCAAAATAAGCGCTCTCAATCAATACTTCTGTTGTCGTATCAGATACAGCACTATCTTTACCACCAATAATACCTGCCAATGCAATCGTATTCACAGAATCTGTTATAATAAGATGATCCGTATCCAACTTATAAGATTCTTCATCTAATGCATCAAATTTTTCGCCTTTTTTAGCCCATTTTACCTCAATCATAGGCTTTGAAAGCTTCTTTAAATCAAAAATATGCGTTGGATGTCCAATTTCTAATAACATAAAATTTGATATATCAACTAAGTTATTAATGCTTTTTTGTCCTACAGATTTTAAATAATCTGCAAGCCATTTAGGAGATGGTCCAACAGTAAGGTTTTTCATCGTACCTGCAATATAGCGGGTACATCCACCTTTTTTATCCAATATTACTTTAACGACATCATTACTTTGGGATGTAGCTTTTAAAGCCTCTATAGGGTTTTTAAGTTTAGAACCGGACATAGCAGCTATTTCTCTTGCAATACCACGATGGCTCAATGCAAATGCTTTATCTGGTGTGACTTCTACATCGATAGCATCGTATGTTTCACCCAATACAGTATCAATCTTTGCACCTACTGTACAGGAACTGTCTAAAACCATAATACCGTCATGTTCTTCTGATATTCCCAATTCTCTTTCCGAGCAAATCATTCCGAAGCTTTCAGCTCCTCTAATCTTTGCTTTTCCAATCTTAAAATCTCCAGGCAATACAGCACCTACTTTAGCAAATACAATCTTTTGACCTTTGTCAACATTAGGCGCTCCACAAACCACGTTATATGTCTCGTTTCCATCTGTAACTGTACAAACCTTTAATTTGTCAGCATCTGGGTGTTTTTTGGCGGATTTAACCTCACCTACAACAATATGTTCCAGTGCACTAAAATCTGCAACTACTTCGGATTCAAACCCTCGCATAGTTAATTTATCTGCAAGCTCAGATGGAGAGTATTCAAAATCAACAAAACGCTTAAGCCATGATAGAGAAACTTTCATTAGAATTGCTCCAAAAATCGTTTATCATTCTGATAGAATAGACGAATATCTTTAATTCCATATTTAATCATCGCAATACGCTCTATACCCATTCCGAAAGCAAATCCTTGGTATTTTGTATTATCATATTCAACATTTGCAAGCACGTTTGGATTTACCATACCACATCCTAGAATTTCCATCCATTGATTGAGCTTATCGTTCCATATATCTACTTCAGCGCTTGGCTCAGTAAATGGAAAATAGCTTGGTCTAAATCGCATTTTAGTACCTTTTCCGAACATTTCCTGTACAAAGTACTCTAAAGTACCTTTCATTTCTGCAAAAGAAGAAGATTCGTTAATCACTAAACCCTCTACTTGATTAAACAGACAAAAACTTTTATAACTCACTGCTTCGTTTCTAAACACTCTTCCACAGCAAATATGACGGATAGGTGGATCTTGATTTTCCATTAAGTGAATTTGAACATTTGAAGTATGAGTTCTTAATACTGTATTAGGGTCAATAAAAAATGTATCTTGCATATCTCTTGCAGGATGATGTTTTGGCACATTTAATGCCTCAAAATTATGATAATCATCATCAATCTCAGGTCCATAGGCGACAGAGAACCCAATAGATTGAAAAATTGACTTTATCTCACTAGTAATTTGTTCTAATGGATGTAAACTTCCTTTGGGTAAAGTATATCCAGGTAATGAAAAATCTTCTGAATTATCATTAGACTTACCACTATCAGGATTTAATTGATTTAATTTTTTATTAAAAGCGTTATTTAGGTCTGTTTTTAAAATATTTAAAGCTTTTCCATACTTAGGCTTCTCAGATCCAGGAAGTTTTGTAAAATCATCAAATAGTACAGTAAGCTTACCTTTTCTTCCTAGGTATGTAATGCGGATATTTTCGAGATCAGTAGTTGTTTTGCAGTTAGATAAGTCTGAGTGAAAAGATGTCTTAATTTCTTTGATAGTGTTATCTAGTGACATCTTTATTTTTATTTTTTCTTTAAATATTTTACAAGGTCTTCAAATACAGATGGATTATTAACTGCTAGATGAGCTAAAATCTTCCTGTCTAAATCGACTCCCTTCTCCTTCAATAAATGTACAAAATTCGAATATGATAAACCATTTAATCTTGATGCAGCATTAATGCGTACAATCCAAAGACGTCTAAACTGACGTTTCTTTTGTCTTCTATCTCTATAAGCATATAAACCAGCCTTAACTACTGCATCTTTTGCAGCTTTATAATTACGGCTTCTTGCTCCGAAATAACCTTTTGCTGACTTAACAGTCTTGCGATGTCTTCTATGTCTTGGAACTGAACTATTGGACCTTGGCATAACTTATACCTTCCCCATCATTTTTTTCATGCGTTTTTCAAAAGCAGGTGCTACCACTGTCGCTTTTTTTGCTGAACGTTTCACATCTTTATCTCTACGGATTAACATATGTGAATGTCCTGCTTTATTACGTTTCAGTTTACCTGAGGCAGTGACCTTAAATCTTTTTGATACACTTTTTCTTGTTTTCATCTTTGGCATAATATTTCCTATTTCGGGGCTAATATTATAGATTTCTTTCGTCCCATCAAAGGAGAATCTTTTTCCATTTGTGCATGCTCACTTAACGACGACAAAACTCGTGTTAATAGGTCCTCACCTAAATCTTGACGTGACATCTCCCTACCTCTATACATTAAGGTAAGTTTTAATTTATAACCATCGTTTAAAAACTTTTTTCCCATTTTTAACTTATTTTCTAAATCATGATCTCCAATATTTGGTCTCATTCTTAATTCTTTTACCTTTATAACATGATGGTTTTTTCGACTTTGCTGTGCTTTCTTCTTTTCTTCATATTTAAATTTGCCAAAATCCATAATTTTACATACAGGTGGTTTTGCATTTGGTGATATTTCTACTAAATCTAAATCTACTTCTTCCGCTCTATTTAAGGCTTCTGGAACTGTTACAATTCCTATTTGTTCTTTATCATGCCCTATAAGCCTAACTTTATCTGCATAAATTCGGTTATTTACTCTTATTCTTTTCGTTTTAATTCGGAACTCTCCTATCGTTTATTTCATCTAAGATTTCAGTAGAGAAATCTTTCAATGAAATGGTTTGTTGTTGTTTTATAAATCTTCTTCTAACGGTAAGAGTATTGCCTTCCACTTCTTTTTCACCTACAATTACCATAATATTTATCTTTTGCATTTCTGCATCTCTAATTTTTGAACCAATCTTCTCTGATCGACTATCTACATCCACTCTTACCCCATGAGCCTTTAATGATTCAGATATATTATATGCATAATCATTGAATTTATCAGAAACAGGTAGAATGATTACTTGTTTTGGAGCAAGCCATAATGGAAAATTTCCACCAAAGTGCTCAATAAGGAACCCAATAAATCGTTCGTGTGTACCTAATGGAGCTCTATGAATACATAGTGGAGTTTTAGATTTACCATCGACATCTTTATAAGTTAGATTAAAACGCTCAGGAACTGCAAAATCTACCTGATTAGTAGCCAAACTGAACTCTTTTCCTATTGCGCTCCAAACTTGAACATCTATTTTTGGACCATAAAATGCAGCATCTCCAACAGATTCAGTGAATTTCAATCCAGCATCTTTTAAAGCATTTCTTACGTCATCCTCTGTTTTTTTCCAGAGCTTAGGATTATTGATATATTTTTTTCCTAACCCTTTAGAATCATGCAGACCTAATCTCATTTCATATTTTTCTATTCCAAAGATTTTAAAATAGTCCATATACAGATTACATACGGCTATAAACTCTTCTTTAAATTGGTCTTCAGTACAGTAGATGTGAGCATCATTCATTTGCATGCTTCTTACGCGCATTAACCCAAATAATTCACCTGATTTTTCATATCGATAACATGTTCCATATTCTGATAAGCGATATGGTAAATCTCGGTAACTTTTAGGTGTATTGGCGTAGATTTTATGATGGTGAGGACAATTCATTGGTTTCATATAATAATCAGTTCCGTCTACATCCATTGCTGGGTACATACTTGACCTATAATGCTCTAGATGACCAGATTTTTCATATAAAGCCCCCTTAGTAAGATGTGGGGTTCTAACTCTCTTATAACCGCCCAAATCTTCTTTTTCTTTTGCAAGAGCTTCTAATTCATCGATTATAACAGCTCCATTTGGAGTCCATAAAGGTAGACCGGGACCCACCTCTTCGTCATGAAAGTATAAATCTAATTCTTTTCCAATTTTACGATGATCTCTTTTCTTCTGCTCTTCAAGCATTAATAGGTATTTTTTAAGCTCTTTAGCGCTAGTAAAAGATGTACCATACACGCGTTGTAATGTTTGATTATTCTCATCTCCTCTCCAATAAGCCGCTGAAGATGATAATAATTTAAAATGTTGGATTGTACCAGTAGATGGAACATGTGGTCCTCTACAAAGGTCAGTAAAATCTCCTTGAGCATATACTTTAAGTACCTCAGATTTATCTAAATCGTTAATAATCTCTACCTTATAGTCTTCTCCAATTTTTTTAAAGAATTTTAATGCTTCTTTTCTTGATTTCACTTCATGTACAATCTCCAGATTTTCTTGAGATATTTTTAACATTTCTTTTTCAATTTTTAATAAATCTTGTTCTGTAAAAGGAGTTTCTACATCAAAATCATAGTAAAACCTATTTTCTAAATAAGGTCCGATAGTTACTTTTGTTTTAGGATATAATCTTTTTACTGCTTGAGCCATTAAATGAGCGGTACTATGTAGTAGCACGCTATGTCCATCTTTGCTCTTACCGTCAAGAAATTGAACAGTAGCGTCACCAGTTAATGAAGTGCTTAAATCAGTAAGAATATCATCAACCTTGCAAATAATAGTATCTTTTGCAATCCCTTTTGTTGAAGATAGTATTTCTAATGGTGTTGTTCCGTTTGGATAGCTTTCTGCACCAATCCCGACAACGTTAATGGAAATATTTTTCACTGTATATTATTATCTATAACAAACATGACCATTGAAAATAAACTTACCATACTAAAGACACCTACACGATGTCTTCTCACTAAAAATTTCTCTTCTTCTGTTAAATCAGCTCCATTTAAGTCTGATGCCATACTCTGCTCTTGTTGTCCATCATAATAGTGTGCATAGAATTGATCCAACCAATGCATACCTTTTTCGCAATCTAAGTCATCACTTGCACAGTGCGTAAGAAAAACAGATGATTCGGTTCCTGGAATTGGACGCGCATATTTTGTTGCTAATTCCATTTTCTCAAACTCATTTTGCAAAAATTCAAATTCTTCAATATCTCTAGAATCAAAGTCAAATGTCTGTAATTCTCTTGTAATAGCCTGATATTCGGCTTGAGTATATAGACTGATAACATAACGTTGGTTATCTGTAGGTAAGGCTATTTTTGCTGGAAATATTCTTTCTGAAGACTGCCATGGTAAATTCCATACATACACATCTGCTACAGCAACATTAGAATATACATTTACAATTGATTCAGCTTTTAGATTTGCTCTACTTCTTTGTTGATAATTATCGCTACCAGGATCGTCTGGTTCTATTTCAACATTTTGACCGATAAGGAATTGCATACCAAGAAGTAGAGTAAAAAGAGTTTTTGCTGTTCTCATCGAAGAAAATTTAATATAGAATAAGTCAAAAAGGTATGATTTTATCATCTAAAAGTCATTACTACTTGCTCGTAAGCAAAGCAGTTTACCCAGATATCAAAATACTCTTCTGCGGTCGATCTACCGTATTCGTCAACTAGAATTTCTAAAAGATCATAGCTTTTATCTTCAAGATAAGGGTTAGCAACATAAATGAATGTATAAGTTCCGTCTTCATTAGGGGCTTCTGGTGCTAAAAATTTTAAACTATTATAAACATCTATATCATTACGTTTTATTGCTGGAAAAATAATGTTTTTGTTTATCATTTCGAATTTTGCACTTTTTGCAGGAAGAATATGATTTATAGCTAGCATTGTTGATGCGGAGGAATCATACGCGATAGCATCTAACGTTACTGATTCCTTAGAACGCTTCTTAGAAACTTGTTTTGCTAAGTTCTCTCCCAATGAAAGTGATACACACCCATTGATAAATAATGCTAATACTACTATTGTAATTTTTTTCATATTAATCCTCTTAAAAAAGTGACAATGATACACAACCATTTAAAAATAAAATAATTCCTAATAAAATAAGTCTTTTCATGAGTTTCTCCTAAAATAAGTATTGAAATTTAATAAAATACTGTCGTTGGCTTTCTTTTAAACCTGAAAACATACTGTCTTCTGATCTTAAAAGATCATTTATGCCAACATATAGCGCACTAAATGCATTTGGCTGATATGTAACCATCGGTTCAATAAACCAAGTATCTGAGAAACCGCTATATTGAACCTTAGTTCTCATTGTTAATTTATTGCTAAAAGAATGGTTAAATCTTGATTGTAATATCTCTCCACTATAATAATCTTTAACATCTTGATACTGTAACCCTAAAGAAAAATTGCTGGAATCTGAAATTTTATATTCGACATAGCCATAAACTCCATAGCTATCGCCCTGTTCTGGAATATCAAGATATCTAATGATTTCATCACCAAAATGAATTCCACCGTGAAACTTAGTATTCTCATTTAGGTTTCTAGTATAATTAGTATGAAAACCAGCGCTCTCAAATTGAACGCCTTTAAAATTTTCTTCAGAAAATTCCATTTCCAACATCATATCAGAGCCGTCTGTAAAATCAATACCAATTCCACCTTCTAACTCTTTATTTTTCACCAAGCTATCATAATTTGTTTTGTAGATGACGCTTGTCGCATAATCTATTTTTACTAACGTAGGATGATTGTCATAATAAATGGATTTAGCCCTTCCAAGTTTAGCCCATTTTGTAGAATTGTTTCCCTCAAATCCATTACTTGTTCTAAACCCAGGAGAGCGCAAACGCACTGTAAGGCCCATTCTGTCAGTTCGATCCATTTTATGTAAACTGAACCCTAGCGCATTTCCAGAAATTTTCTCACCATCAAAGGCCATAGTATTTCCATCAATCAGTTGCAATGCGATATCTTCACCTTCTGGATTATATTCAAGATTATTTGATTCGTTATGTACTGAGGCTACTCCATGTAACGTTAAATGAAGGTTATTGCCTGGATGGTAATGAAAATCAATACCACCGGTAGTCGCATCTCCAGCATTATCAAATACTCTATTTGTAATAATACCTCCAATAGAGCCACCATTTTTAAGCATACGTTTAACACGAACAATATTAGAAGAGCTTTTCCCCATGCTAACCACTGTGCTTGATTCTTCAAAAGGCAATAATAATGAAGATGATTCATCTCTGGCGCTGATTACACCGTATGAAGTCTTTCCAAACTTTCCAGTATATTTTGCAGCAATCGATGGATCGTTAATTGTTCTAGAGTAAAATAGATTTATATATCCTCTTTGCCTGTCGAATTTAAAGAGTTCTGCTCCCTCACTAAAGAAAGGTCTTCTTTCTCGAAAGTAAAGCGCATTAACGGTATTAATATCATTTTGTATATCATCTGATTCTATTTGACTAAAGTCTGGATCAAATGCTACTTCTAATAAATCTACTGATGAGATAGGATATTTTATAAACATGGATACTTCGTCATTTGATGAAGTAGTATTATTGTCAAAATCTTCCGAAAAGCCACCTACAAGAGAAGGAATATATTCTATATCACCCCTTTCTTGTTTTGGAGGCTGGATATCATCTAAAAACCCTAACTGACAAGTTTGGCACTCTATTCCGTCTACTTTTGACGCCCAATATACATAGCGAGTTAATTCATCATTGCCAGTAAATCCTCTACCGAAATTTATTCTCCATGTTTGTGTTGAAGCTAAAGAATATCGAAGACTGGTAAATGGAATGGCCATTTCTACTTCATAACGATCTTCATAAATTTTTACTTCAGTTTGGTATATTAAATCTAAAGATTGGTCAAATCCAAAAGTGGCGCGTCCATCTATTTGAGCATTACCAGCACTTACTCCTATACCATATGTAAGAGATTCATCGCCAAATGCATCAATATTAATCCAAACCCTATCGTCTCTATCGTCAAGATTATCTCTTTTTGTTATACTGAATCGTAAATCTTCTCTATCGATATAGGCTACAAATCCAACATAAAGATGGGTGTCGTCATATAAAAGTCTAGCTTCGGTGTTTAGTGGTGCAGGTTTTCCTTGAAATAGTCCACTGCTGATAAAATTAGTAGCAACCTGTGCTGTTAACCATACCTCTTCATCTAATACGCCGTCCAAAACAATTGATGATGTAATTTTTTGTGGATTATAATTAGGTCTTTCTGTTAAATCTTTAAAAGATTGAGCAAACAGATTGGTCAATAATAGAGATATAATTAAATAATTTTTCATGATAAGGCACCCAATAATAATGAATATATTTTTAATACAGAACTACTATTTAGATATTTATTTTCGATTAAAGTTGCAAAGAAAAAATATTTTTTAAAGATGAAATTTTTGATTTCTTTTAGCGATATTGAAACCACTAGTTTTTATCATCTTCATCGCATCTGAATATCTATTTAATGCGGGATTTGTATGATTGAGATGGATAAAATGTACTCCAGATTTACTATTAACATTATCTAACGTTTCAATAGATTCAACAATAAATGGATGTGGAATTTTTGACATATCCCTTCCTGGTAATTCATTGATATCATAAAATGTACCATCTAAGAGACTAAAATCATTATCATTTACTACATCCTCAATATTTTGACTCCACTTTTCCCACTTATCTATATCCGGAATGAATATTAACGATTTATTTGGTCCGTTAATTTTATATCCCACTGTTTCAGAAAATTCATCACGATGAGGAACAATGAACGGCGTAATACTCAAATTATCATTCAGCTCAATTGTAGTGTCATGTTGAAGGTCTTTAATATCAATATTATTTAAATCGACAAGTTGACTCCAAGGACCATTACTAGTTAAGAATTGTTCCATTTTTGGCATTGCATATACTGGAATCTCTTTTGCACCCATAACTTCACGTCCTAGATGCATTAATCCTGTATAGTGACCAATGTGAGCATGGGTTAGAAAAACACCCTTAAACACCCTTTTTTGATCCACTGTTAATGTATTTAACTGTAAGGAGAAGTCTGGTGTAGCATCAATCATCCATACTTCATTGGTTGAAGGATCAACAATACCAATACTTGATACTTGGTTGTGTAATTTTGGATTATCCCATTTATTGATGCAACACTCCTTTGTGCATGCAGCATGAGGAGCACCACCATCTTGAGCAATACCTAACACAACAATGTATGGGTTATCATTCTTAGGTAAGGTCCAACCGATAAGAAAAATCGATAAAACTATAAAAGATATAAAAAACCTATTCAACAAAGGACGACTATCCGCCTAAATGATCGATGCCGTCAGATGATTTTGTTAGTGCTTTTTTAGCATCATACATGTCATCAATCTCATCTTTATGCTTTGTTGTAACCACTTTGCGCTTTATAGACATCTTTGGTGTTAGTTCACCTGCATCAACTGTCCATTCTTCATGAATAAGGACAAACTTACGAACAGATTCATATCTAGAGAAGTTTGTCATTACATCCTTAACGATTAGATCAATCATATCATAAGCATCAGGATGTGCACATAGACTTTTATAGTCTAAAGATGCTAAACCTTTACTCTCTGCCCAAGCTATTAGGTTTTCTTTGTTTGGAACAATAAGAGCTGTAATAAAGTTTCTGTCATCTCCTACAACATTACATTGTTCAATGTATTTACTGGATGTAAGTGAAACTTCCATAGGTTGAGGTGCAACATTTTTACCACCAGATGTTACAATTAAGCTTTTCTTTCTATCGGTAATACGTAAAAGACCATCTTCATCAAATTTACCAATATCTCCAGAATGGAACCAGCCATCAACAATAGCTTCATTGGTTGCCTCTTCATTCTTGTAATACCCTTGCATTACACAATGGCCCCTACATAAGATTTCGCCATCCTCAGCAATTTTCACTTCAACGCCAGGAATAGCTTTACCTACTGTACCAAATTTAAAGAAATCAGGATGTCCAATTGTCATCACTGGACTTGTTTCCGTTAAACCATAACCCTCGATAATTGAAATTCCAATTCCACAGAAAAAAGATCCAACCTCTTTAGATAATGCAGAACCTCCTGATGAACAAGCTCTAACCTTTCCACCTAAAGCTGCTCTAAATTTGTTTAATACCAATTTATCAGCAATATTGTATTTTAAGCCTAACATAAATGGAAGTTTTTTACTTGCTTGACGATATGGCACCGTTTGCATTCCAACAGCAATAGACCACTCAGCAAGAGATTTTTTAACTCCAGTCATATCAGAAACAGTATCCATTATTTTTGCATGTATTTTTTCAAAAATTCTTGGAACAGCTGTTAAAAATGTTGGTTGAACTTCTCTTATGTTTTCAAATAATATTTCAGGCGTAAAATTCATTTCAGCATAATATATAGAAGTTCCTTGGCTAAAAATTGAATAATGACCACCTACTCTTTCAAAACTGTGACTTATTGGTAAGAATGAAACAAATCTTTCTATACCATCGGCTGGCTTTAATTCAGGATTAAGTTCCATTGCTGCCTTAATAATGCTATCAATTGAGAGAAGATTATTACAAATATTTGCATGACTTAGCATAACACCTTTAGGATTTCCTGTGGTACCACTAGTATAAATAAGCGTTAATAAGTCATCCTCTACTACTGTTTTTGAGAGTTCACGAATATCGTGCACTTCATCTTTCATTTTAAAGACTTCAGAAAACTTGATCACATTTTCTTTATTACCATTATAATTATCATCCATAACTATAATAGTTTTTAAATTTGAATTTTCATCATTTATCAAAGGGTAAACCTTATCGAGTTGAAGAGCATCTTGCACAATGGCAACCTTACTCTCTGAATGGTCTACGACATATCTGGACTGAGCTGGAATAAGTGTCGGATAAACTGGAACAGAAACAGCTCTAATATGTGCAATTGCATAGTCTGAAATAGCCCATTGACGAGAATTTGCACCGACAATTGCTACCTTCTCATGTTGATTAATACCTAAATTTTTTAATCCATTTGCAAAGTCTTCAACTAATTTTTGTAAATCTATTAATTCAATACCATCCCATCCATTTGGACCTTTTGTAAAAAAGGTTTTTTGGTTTGGTCTTTCTTCTACTAAATGTTGAAACATTTGTGGTACGGTTTTAAATGACACTTTTTTCTCCTTGGTTAAATACTATACTATTGACAAACTACATAATTTACGTGAAATTTGTCAACATTTTTGCCGGGGTGGCGGAATTGGTAGACGCGCCGGATTCAAAATCCGGTGAGGATTTCCTCATGTCGGTTCGAGCCCGACCCTCGGTACAAAAAAAGGGCTTATAAAAAGCCCTTTTTTTTAATACTCGCTAAACTAAATGTTATTTCTTTTCTTCACCTTCTTCTTCTGGTGGAAATACTGAATCGTTTAACTTCTTAAGTTGTTTCTTAATATCTGAGAGATCTCTTCTGGTTCTACGTTTTTCAGAATCAAAGTTATCTTCTAATCCTTCTAAGTCACGTTGAACATTTTTAATCTTCTTAGTTAGGTCACGATCAACTCTTTTAATTTCATATGCTAGATCATCGATTAAGCTACCAAGAGAATCAGCTTTAGTATAAATTAATTTTGTGTTAGCAGTGATTCGATCTTGACCTCTTTTAATTTCTTTACCTTGGCCAATATTCTCAAGTTCAACAGCTTTTACTCGTTGTTTAAATTCTTGATTTACCATATCTACATGCTCAACTTGCTCTTGTCTCAATTGAGTCATTTCATCCATTGCAGAATTATATTGTAATAATGAAAAACCTACCGCAACAGTAAGTGCTAAAGCGACAACGCTAAGAATTTTTTCTGTACTAGTTAACATTTATAATACCTCAGTTGTTTTTTTAAGTCCACCGAAACTAATCAATGAAAACCCAATATGAAAACTTTTTTTTTCTAATTAGGAATTTTTCCAATACGTGAAATTCTTGGATTATAATTATCAAGATTAATTGAAAACCATGTAATAATTGGTTGACCTAAGATATGACTTTCGGGTACAAATCCCCAATATCTAGAATCTTCACTATTATCCCTATTATCTCCCATCATCCAAAAATAATCTTGTTGTACCTTATATGAATCTATCTCAGTAATTGGTTTTCCATTGATATAAAGATATTTAATATATTCTTTCTTAAACATTGGAGACCATGGATTAATTAATGTTGCTCCATCTGTAGGTACATAGTTTTTAAATATAGACCTATCGCCTGTTCTTCTAAAAATATCTCTAGGACTATTATTGGTAAAACTAAATTTTTGGTCTTCATAAATCAACTCTACCGAATTGCCTTCGTATAAAATGATTGGCAATAAAAGCTTCCAATTCATGGATTCATCTAAAACGAAAGTATCTCCTTTTTTTGGAATAGTAATTTCCGGATACTGATCTTTATTACCAGCTACTCCAAGAAAAATTTCATTATCAATCATATCTGATGACATATAATTATCCATTAAAAACTGTCCGCCATCTGGAAGAGTACTAATTTCACCATTAACATAAACCTCTCTATCTGCAATACTAACTGTATCTCCAGGCAATCCAATACATCGTTTTACATATTTATAAACAATATCTCTTGGATATTCAAAAACAACTACATCTCCTCTTTTTACTTTTTTAAATGCTGGAAATCTATAATCAGGTAAAAAAGTTGGAATACTAACTGCTGTAAATGGTACCCAAATTTTTTGTGGTACTTTCATTCCATAGGAAAAACGACTACCTATTAACATATCCCCTTTTAAGATATTTCTTTCCATACTAGTAGTTGGAACTATATATAGTTCCACGACCGTTTCTTTAAGAAATAGTACAATTAAAATTAGCGCTAATAGCGATTTTATCTCTGATGCGATTTTATTCATTTGCTTATCATACTAGATATAGGTTTAAATGTTTCCCTGTGAATTGATATATAAGAATATTCTTTAAGAGCATTACAATGCTGCTTAGTCCCATATCCTTTATTTTTATCAAAACCATACATAGGATAAATATAATGAAATGAACGCATAATTTCATCTCTAGTAACTTTTGCAATAATGGAAGCTGCCATAATCGATCTAATTTTCTGATCTCCTCTTATAACACCTTCATTCTTAATTGGTATATCTAAGGGAAAGCCATCTACTAGAACTTTATCAGGCTGATGACTTAAATTATTGATTGCATCAATCATTGCATGCTCTGATGCTACTTTTATATTCATATCATCTATATAGTCATTCCACTTAATGCCTACAGCAATAGATAGTGCGTGATCATTGATAATTTTAAAAAGAACGTTACGTTTCTTTTCTGTTAATTTTTTAGAGTCATTTAAGCCGTCTATATCATTATCTAATATAACTGCTGCTGCTACTACTGGACCAGCCAGTGCACCCCTACCTACCTCATCTACTCCTGCAATTAACATAAAAAGTAAATTAATAATAAAATTGATGTTTACTTTTAAAAAAAATTTTTAATATGCATGCATGTCAAAAATTAAACTCTCAGCAATTATCTTTAGCATTATAGGTATAGTACTTGCAACCCAGGGGGTTCATTTTTACGATTCAGCATGGGTCTTCCCTGCCAACTTACTATCAGATAATTTTAAAACATCCTTTCCCTTAAGTAGCGTTCCATTTATGGTGGTCGCATTACTTGGAACGGGTATTTATATGACATTCAAATTAGGATTCCCTCAATTAAGAAAAGTTCTCCATGGTATTCGAGTAACCAAAGGAGACTATGATAATACTGAAGATGAAGGTGATTTAAATCATTTTAAAGCACTATCAACTGCATTAGCCGCAACGGTTGGTATTGGAAATATTGCAGGAGTTGCTATTGCTATTTATTATGGTGGTCCAGGAGCATTATTCTGGATGTGGATTACTGCTTTTTTTGGCACAGCACTAAAATATGCAGAATGTACTCTCGCATTAGAATACAGAGAAACTGACTCTCTTGGAAATACTGCTGGTGGACCTATGTATACTATCGAAAATGGTTTAGGACCTAAGTGGAGATGGCTAGCTGCTACCTTTGCTTGCTTTGCTATTATTTGTTCATTCTTTACTGGAAATGCAATTCAATCCAATACATTAACACAGCAATTGTATGCTCAAATATTAAGTATTACTGGCCCTGATAACGCACTAATGGCTACCAATTCAATTACTTTGCTTGGTAGTGAGTCAAACATATCTATAATGCATGTCATTATTGGTCTAGCTTGTGCTTCTATTGTTGGATCTGTTATTTTGGGTGGAATTAAACGTATCGGTAATGTTACAAGTTATTTAGTGCCAATCATGGCAGCAGTTTATGTTATGTGTGCATTATTTATTATTCTTACCAACTACGAAAGAGTCGGAGAATCTTTTAATACTATTTTTACAATGGCATTCAATCCTCCTTCTATTAAGGACCCAGCTATTGGAATAGCTGCTGGAGCATTCATTTCTTTCTTAAATACTATGATGATGGGTGTAAAAAGAGGATTATTTTCAAGTGAATCTGGACAAGGATCTGCAGCTATCGCTCATTCAACAGCAAAAACACCATATGCTGTCAGAGAAGGCGTTGTTGCCTTACTAGAGCCATATATTGATACTATCATTATCTGTACACTCACAGGTCTTGTTATCATGGTAACTAACTCATGGCATTTAACTGAATTTTATAGCCAAAGAATTGATCCATCAATAACAGATTTAAAAGCAGGTGTTCTTTTAACGAGTCATGCATTTGGAATTGGAATGCCTTCTATTGGAACCCAAGTAGTGACAATAGCTGTTGTATTATTTGCTTTATCCACTGCTATTAGCTGGTCTTTCTATGGAGATAGAGCTACAGAATATTTATTTGGAACGGGCGCAATCCCAATTTATAGATACTGTTATGTATTTATGGTGTTTGTTGGATCCATGCTGACTTTAGAACAAGTCTGGATTTTTGGTGATGCAGCATTAGCCTTTATGACATTCCCTAATCTTATCGCTATTATTTTGTTAAGTAATAAGTTAAAAGACTTATCTAACGAATATTTTGAAAAATATTAATTCCTTCTGCTTTTAGTAAATAAAATCTTCTGATGAAATAGTACTATGGTTAGTTTCAATTATTGTAAATAAATATTCATTATTAGCGCTTACCAGAGTATGACTTCTATAATCATAATAAAAAGTGTATCCTCCCACAGAAAATGAACCTTGGGTTCCTTGTGCGATAGAAACATTAGAGAAACTTAAATCATCTTCTAAGCGAATTTTATCAACTCCATCTTCGAAATCATAGATGATATTTGCGCCAGTGAAACCGCTTGAACCATCCCCTGAACGACCAATAAATATATCATTACCATTTCCACCGTATAAACTATCTTTGCCATCACCACCATCTAGGATGTCATCACCATCTCCACCATATAGCTCATCAAAATTATCGGAACCATATAGAATGTCATTATCACCACCACCATATAGCTTGTCTAATCCATCTCCTCCATCAATAATATCGTCTCCTGACTCTCCATAGAGAACATCTCTTCCACCAAGACCAAACAAAATATCGTTTCCTGCTCCAGCATATAATGTGTCTGGATTTGCAGTACCATAAATTGTATCGTCACCTGGATTAGTATTTGAAGAGCTTACTTCAATAAAAACTGTAGCTTTATTGCTATCAACCATACCATCATTTGCTTTATAAGTAAAAGAATCTGCTCCGAGATTAGTTGCGATGAAGTGCACTACATTTCCTTCAATTGACACTGTACCGTTGTTTGGATTATTTACAATGCTAAATGTTAGGTTGTCATTTTCTATATCCGAACCAGCTAATACTACATCTATTGACTGGTTAATAACTATGGATAAATCGTTTATATCTTGAACTGTAGGAGCATCGTTTACCGTATTAATTGTAATCATTACGGTTGATACATTACTATCATTAGAACCATCACTTGCTTTAAAACTAAAAGTATCAGTTCCATTATAGTTTTCTTGTGGTGTATATGTGATAATATTACTACTTAAACTTATTACTCCCATTTGAGTTTCAGTTATAATCGTATAGATTAAAATTTCTCCATCTGTTCTGTATTTTTGTAAGGTTATATCAACAGGAGTATCTTCATTAGTAATAATACTTAAATCGCTTAAAGTGGGTGGTAGAAGTAACTGGCTTTTGGTAGGTGAACTACATGTCGAAATAAAAAAAATACTTAAAAAAAGTATGCTGTATTGTAATAAAAGTTTGATATTCCAATATAAAAGATATACTACAAAATTCAACTCTTTTTCTTTGGAACAAATCTTACAACAGATTCAACATGATGAGTCATAGGAAATAAGTCTATAACATTAATCTTATCTAAAGAATAACCAGAATTTTCTAAAAACCTACTATCGCGAGCTAAAGATGCAGGATCGCAAGATATGTAAACAATTCTTTTAGGAGATTTAGATACTATTTTATCTATTGTACTTTTACCGGCTCCCGTTCTTGGTGGATCTAATAAGATTGCATCAATATTATTTAATTGAGATAATTTTTTATCTACTAAGCCTTTATGAATCGTTACATTTTTATATTTTTTAAAAATTTTTGATGCATCTCTAATTGCGTGATTACTCAGTTCAATCATATGGACATGACCCTTACTTCCAACTTTATCAGCTACTGGCATAGTAAATAGTCCAACACCTCCATAAAGATCGCATACAACATCGCCTTGTTTTAATTTCATAAAACTTATAGCCAAATCTGATAATATTTTTGGTGCTTCTTTATGGCTCTGCCAAAATGATTGTGGAGAAATATCATAAACGTTTTTATCTACTAATTCTCTTATTTTTTTTGGACCAGATACAGTCATTTTTCCTCTTGATATGTTAACTTGATTTGAACTAGACACTGAGACTCTTACACGATCAGTCCCGCCCCATTCTTCGTTAAATAAGCTAGATTCGTTGATTTCTTTAACGGCAATCGCGCAACGATCTATCTCAACAACTTTTTTGGTTTTTGGAGCATATAAGCCTGCTTTGCCATTCTCAGAAATTGCAAAATTAAATCGAGTACGCCATCCCAAGCCATTTTTAGGTTCAACACTAACCATTTCAGGATCAACTTCCATTCTTGCAATACGCATAAATTGATCTCGAATAACTTCTAGCTTAAATTTTTGTTGAGCAGACATATTAATATGTTGAAAATCACAACCTCCACATCCACCTGGAATAGCATAATTACAAATAGGTTTAATTCTGTCAGTTGATTCACTTAGAATTTCTACAGCATCACCGTGGGCTAATTTTGATGAAACAGATGTGATTTTTACAATAGCTTTCTCACCTGTTATTGCATGTCTAACAAAAACGACTTGGCCGTTATGGCGAGAAATAAAATGTCCGCCATTGGCAATAGGGCCAATTTCAACTTCGATTTGATCTCCTATTTTTAAACTTTTATCCATTACCATAATTTATCAATAGATGCAAAGTTTGTAGCTTTTTTCTTTTTAAGCTAACTCTAAATAAGTCTTAACATCAGAAAGTACGCTTTTAAGCAGTTTCTCATCTGATTCTAAAAGTATCTTCACTTTTTCTCTTCCTTGAGCTACTTTATTACCCTTATAGGAGAACCAGGAGCCCATTTTCTCAACTACGCCGCCTTGTAATGCTAAATCAAGCAAATCACCTGCATAAGAGATACCTTTACCGTACATGATGTCAAACTCGGTCATTTTGAATGGTGGAGCAACTTTATTTTTTACAACTTTCACTCTAGTTCTGTTTCCAGTCATATCTGTGCCTACCTTAATAGCAGCAATTCTACGGATATCTAACCTAACTGATGCATAGAATTTTAACGCTCTTCCACCCGGAGTAGTTTCAGGACTGCCGAACATTACTCCAATTTTTTCTCTAATCTGATTAATAAACACAACACATGTTCTTGATTTATTAATAGGGCCAGATAACTTACGTAAAGCCTGAGACATTAAACGTGCTTGCAGTCCAACAGTAACATCTCCAATTTGACCTTCTAGTTCTTTTATAGGAACTAATGCAGCAACAGAGTCAATAACAATAACATCTAAAGCGGTTGTTTCAAGAAGCTTTTGTAAAATATCTAATGCTTGCTCTGCAGAGTCTGGTTGAGAAACTAATAAATCATCTGCATTACAACCTAAATTCTTTGCATATTCAGGATCTAAGGCATTTTCTGCATCAATAAATGCTGCTTTACCTCCATTCTTTTGACATTCAGCAACAATATGTAAGGCTAGGGTTGTTTTTCCAGAAGCTTCTGGACCAAATATCTCGACAACTCTTCCTCTAGGAACACCACCAACACCTAAAGCCATATCCAGAGATAAACATCCGGTAGAAATAGCTTCAACATCTAAAGTGGCTGTTCCACCTAGACGCATAATTGAACCTTCACCATATGCTTTATTAATATCTTGTGTTGCTGTTTCTAGCGCTTTATCTTTATTTGCTCTTGCTTTATTTGTTGCCATATTGTTTTCCTCTTTAAATTTATATTCCTTTAGAATTTTCTAAAATTTTTCTTATCTCATTGAGACATAAAATGACAGTAAGTTCACGATTGATACTGCGATTTGGTGTCAAATTATACTTCTTAATATATACATTATTTTTATAAAATATTCCAACAAATACTAATCCTACTGGTTTTTCTTCGCTACCACCACCTGGACCCGCTATACCTGTTATGCTTACGCCCATTTCACTATCTAATTTTTTAGCAATATTCACTGCCAATTCATGAGCAGTTTCTTCACTAACAGCTCCATATTGATCTAAAGTTTTCTGTTTAACACCAACTAAATCGTGTTTCAATTCATTGCTATAACAAACAACGCCACCATTAAAATATTTAGAACTCCCCGCAGTCTCTGTAAGTCGTGCACTCAATAAACCTGCTGTACAAGATTCAGCTGTAGCAATTCTTGTATTGTTATCAATTAAAAGACCTGCAACAACTTCTTCTAATTTATCAGAATCAAAACCATAGACATATTTATCAACTCTTTTAACAATAGACTTAAGCAAGCTATCAACAATCTCTATATCTTCAGCCGTTAATCGAATATCAACTCCAAGCATACGATGCGGTAAAAATGCAATATCACACTTATCCTTATTTGCATCTATAATATCAGATATTTTTTCTTGAAGAATAGATTCTGGTACTCCAGTAGTCCTTATTGACTTACACACTACCTTACTCTCTAATGCTTTTTCAAGAACAGGTAAAACATAATTTGTCATCATAGATTTCATTTCTTGAGGAACGCCTGGTAATGCAAAAAAATGTGTTTTCTTAGGACCGCCTTTCAGGGCAGTTTTTACAGTTTTAAAAAGTGATGAGTGATCTTTTGTATAATGCAATCCTCTGGCTGTTCCTACTAGATTTGTTATCATTTTACCGTTTTTTGATTTGTAAGCTTGATTCTTATTTAAGTTTGGCATTTTAAAGTTGAGCTTTTTAAAACGGTCTTTCAGTATACTCCAATATTCCCTATCAAATTCATGCTCATCATCAAAATAATCTAGGAAAGTAGAAACAGTAATATCATCAACAGTTGGACCTAAACCTCCTGTAACTATTACATAGTCACACTCCCAATCTTTCCACATAGATTCTAGAGTATCACAGATATCGTCATAATCGTCTTGAATAGTTTGCCTTATGTGCACTTTCATTCCAGACTCTAAAAGCTTTTGACCAATCCAAGCAGAGTTACGATCAATCGTAAATCCGCTTAATAATTCATTTCCAATGGTTATAATTCCAATCTTCATCATAGGATCCATAAATAAATACTTAAAATAGATATAACAATAATAGAACTTAACAATCCTGCCACTAAATCGTCTGCCATAATTCTCATTGGTGAATCAATAGGGTCAGTATCAAATTTTTTCCACCACAAAGGAGCATTTTTAAGATCTTCGCTCCAACCTACAGGTCCGATTTTGCTAATATCAAAAATTCGAAACAGAACAAACGTTAACACGAATAGTAATTCTTGATTATTAATATAGTTTGGGAGATCGAAAGAAAACCCCCCAAAAAACCAAGAAAAAAGCCCTACAATCATAATAGCGAATGACATCCCAGCGATTTCGTCTAATACAAATTCTTTTGGATCTTTAGAATCGAAGAACGGTAATGATTGTTCATATAGATATCCAAAAGAAAAAAATGACATCATATATGTATACAATGCTATTTCACCACTGAGAGCATTTGTCGATGAGTCTTCGAATATAATAACTAGAAATAGGATAAATAAAGAAGCCCAAGTTCCTCCTCCTGGCAATCTACCTAAACCAAAAAGGGTAACAATCTGATAAGCTATCTTGTTTTTAAAATCCATTTTTGATGACATACTCAGCTCCTGTTGCTGCTGCATAAATCGCATTAAATGAAACAATTAGATTAATAATCTCTTGTGTAGGATTGTTTAATAAGATAACAATAATCATAACATGTTGAAATACAGTTTTCCATTTTCCATATTGAGATGTTACTAAAGGTTTTTTCTTACCAATAAGATAGTTTCTGTACATTGTAATTAAAATGTCGCGACCAATAATAATACCATAAGCCCAAAGTAGTATAATTCCTTGATAAGCTAGTATGCTCAATGTACCTATCATGAGAATTTTATCTGCTAAAGGATCAAGATAATTACCTTTTTCTGATACAAGATTATGTTTGCGAGCCAATCTTCCATCAGCAACATCACTGAAACTGCAATAAGCAAAAACTAATGCAGCTGCTATATAGTTATTGATATAAATAAGATATATGATAAGCGGAGTAAGGATAATACGAGAATAGGTTAAAAAATCGACAAAGTATTTCAATTCAGCTTTACCCTTCCTTCGATAGCAGTAGTCACTGTTTTATCATCTATATATTCTAGATTACTACCAACAGGTAACCCCACTGCTAATCTAGAAATAGTCACTTTTTTATCTTTTAATATTTTTTCTATATACATCGCAGTTGCATTACCTGACGTACTTGGGTTGGTAGCAATAATGATTTCTTCTAATTTGTCATCAATACGATTTAAAAGCTTATCAAATGATAATTCTGATGGCCCTATTCCATCCAATGGTGATATAGCGCCTCCAAGTACATGATATAATCCATCATAACTATTAGTATTTTCAATTTTTACAGCATCTTCAACATTCTCAACAACACATAAGCATGAGACGTTTCGATTCGAATTACAACTACAGTCTTCGTCTTCTTTCAAGAAAATCATTCCACAATTATCACAATTAGCTAGCTTTTCACTTATATTGTCTAAGGAAACCGTTAGATCTTTTGCAATAGATTTATTAGAGCGAACAATGAAGTATGCAATACGTTCAGCACCCTTTCTTCCTACGCCTGGAAATTTTGTTAAAGATTCTACTAATTGTTCAATATATGCTGTTACTTTGCTCATTAAAATCCTGGAAGATTATCCATTAAACCACCTGTAACAGATTTTAGTCTTTTTGCAGACGTATCTTTCGCTTTTTCTAAAGCATCATTTACGGCAACTTTAATTGCATTTTCAATAATATATGCATCGCTACTCAACAATGTTTCTTCAATGGTAACTTTTGTAGTTTTCATATCAGCTGTCATAGTAACAACACATGAGTTATTTGAAGAAGATCCCTCAACTTCAACTTTCTCCAATTCTTTTTTAATTTTGGTCATTTCAGATTTCATATTCTGTGCTTGCTTCATCATTTCTTTCATATTCCCAAACATTATGCAAGATCCTTTCCGTCAAATAATTCGACAATATCATTTTGATTAATTTCTTCCTTTACTTCTTCAATTTTTTCTACATCTGTATCAACAACAATTTTTATCTTTAATGAAGAGCTTAGAGCTGAATTTATTGTAGATGCAACAAAAGGATCCTGCAGTAATTTCTGGCTAAATTCATTACTATCATAAGATATTAATTCTAAGGTATTCCCTTTTAAGTCTCCGACAATACATGATTCTAATAACACTCCAATAGATCCTCTTTCTTTAGAGATTTTTTTTACAATCTTATCCCAAGAATCTTTTACATCTTCTATGGATAATTTAGATGGTTTACTCTTTATTTTTTTTTCTTCTTTCTCTTCCGATTTATCAACTTGTACTTTAGGTGCTGATTTTACGGTAGGAATAGATTTTTTAACTGGTTTTTCAACTGGAACACTTTCGATTGTGTTTGAATTTAAAAAACTCTCAATATCTATACTTTTGTCAAATTGTAACAATTTGATTAATGTCATTTCAAAAATTAAATATTGATCTGAAAATTGTTTAATTGATGAATACAACTCTGATATATTTGTCGACAATCTCACTAAATCTTTTAATGTCCAATCATAACTAACGCTCTTATATACTTTTGCTATTTCAGGTGATATACCAGCTAAGCCTAACCCATTATTGTAATGCAAAAGTGATAGATTGCGAAAATGACTTATTAACCCTTTTAGAAGGTCTTCAATTATATATCCTTTATCTCTAATTTTTTGTATCACAGATATAAGACTATCTCCGTCTTTGTCATGAAGAGCGTCTGTGATATTAAAATAAATTTCTGTAGGAACGATACCAAGCAAATCAATGACTATCTTATTAGTAATTTTTTTATCACTAAACACTAGTACTTGATCTAAAAAACCTAAAGCATCTCTCATACTACCTTCAGATTTACTAGCAATTAAATCCAAAGATGTATCATCAATTTTCACTGACTCTACTTTTAATATGTGCTTTAACCTATCTTTGATAATGGTATTCGTCATAGGTAAAAAATCAAAACGTTGGCATCGAGAAATAATTGTCTGTGGAACCTTATGAATATCTGTGGTAGCCATAATAAACTTCACATGCGTAGGTGGTTCTTCGAGAGTTTTAAGCAATGCATTAAATGCTTGGACTGTCAACATATGAACCTCATCAATAATAACTACCTTAAACTTACCCGATAAGGGCATAAACTTGATATTTTCTCTTAATTCACGTATTTCATCAATACCTCTATTTGACGCACCATCAATCTCAATAACATCCATTGACCTACCTTCTATAATTTCTTTTACTGTATCTGATTCGGCATCATAGTCTATGGAAGGAGTATCCGAACCATTTAAAGACATGGCTAACAACCGAGCTGTTGTTGTTTTACCGACCCCTCTAGGACCGGCGAATAAAAAAGCTTGAGCAATACGATTCTTTTCGAATGCTTTTTGTAAAGTTTCGGTGATATGGTCTTGACCCACAACATCCTTAAAATGTTTTGGTCTCCATTTTAGTGCTAAAATTTGGTAATTTTTACTCAATTGAATCCTTTGCTTTGGACAATTTAACAAAAGTTTTAAATTTTATAATGATAAATAATGAAAGGTTGTAAATAATGTTTATAATTCCAACAGAACAAACAATTGAATATGCCAAGAAAAATCATGATGATGGTAAACCTCTCGTCCAAATAAATCTCTTTTCATACAATAAAAATGCTAAATATAAAGATAGTACATTAAACACTATATCTGGAAGAGATGCCTATAAGAAATATTCTGATATTGCCACTAAAGCAGTTATGAAAGTTGGTGGAAAGGTATTATGGTGGTCAAGAATAAGACTAACAATGATTGGTCCAGATAAAGATAAATGGGATGAAGTTGGAGTAGTGTGGTATCCTAATATGAAAAAATTTCTTGAAATGACTGAAATTGATTGGTATAAAACTTCTTTTATTCATAGAGAAGCTGCATTAGCAGATACAAGATTAATTACTTGTTATGATATGTCACAATCTATGAAAATGAAGCTACGTTTAGCTTCTTGGTTTGGAAGATTTTTTTTCAAATAAAAAAGCATAAAATCAAATTCTATGCTTTTTTATTCAATTATTAATAATTAAAGATTAGTTATTTTGCATACGTCTCAGCTGTTTCTGATGAAAATTCAAAACATTCTACCTCTTCATCTCCATTAACTTGAGCTGTATGACCTGGTAAAACTTCATATGCATCACCAGGACCAAATGTCTCTTCTGATCCATCGTCACCAAAAATTGTTAAATCACCTTTGGTAACAACTCCTAAATGATGCGCTTGACATGTTTCAGTACCTGCAATTGGACTTACACATTCTGTCCATGTCCAACCAGGCTGTGAAGTTAGTCTAGCAACTTTTCCTGATGGAAATTCTAGAAACTCAACTTTCATTTTATCTGGTTCTCGCAATTCGTCAGGATTGCTAAAGTTCTTTTTTATTACATTTGCCATATTAATTCCTCTCTATTCATTTTCTTTATCTAATTGAGATTTTAAACTGTCAGCTTTAGCAATACTTGCTTTAAGTCCCATTTTAGCTGATTGTTCAAAATATTTTAATGCATCAGCATTATTACTAATTGCTAAATAATAATCTCCCATTGAATCATATGGATTTGCTGATCCAGAAGCTCTTCTAACTTGCTCTTGTAACATTTTACCTGCGTTATCTAAGTCACCTTTTTCCATGTATGCATATCCCATCATATTTAATACTGGAGTAAAGTTAGGGTTCATTGCATATAAAGCTTTTGCTCTATCAAGAACCACATCTGCTCCCCTATCTGAGATTGTAGCAAACACTGTTTCAAATGCTAGGAAAGAATCGTCTGAATATTTATCAGCTAATCTCTCGCTTAATGCGTTAAAAGTGCTAGTTCCATTGGTCATATCGTTAGCTACGGCATTAATCATTGAAGCTTCATCTTCTGATGCATTTAAAGACATGCTAACCGCGATATCTAGGTCATCTGCAATATCACCTTGATTACCTAAGAAACCGCTTGTTCTAGCTCGCATTGCATATGCAAGTGCAAAAGTAGGATCTTGTTCAATTGCATATGAAAATGACTTATATGCATTTTCCCATTCAAGATTGTAAAGTTGCCATCTTGCCCTATCAAATCCATTGCTCGCATCTTGGCTTTCTGTGCTCACGCGCATAACCTTAGCTTCATCATGAGATAGTTTTGCTTGATACTGAGCTAAAGCAGTATTTCTTGGACCCCATGAAAAATTTGGATCCATTTCTGTTGCTTCCATATAGTACCTTACAGCTAAATCATAGTCTCCTTTATTTAAATAGAATTCTGCAAGAGAATCCAATGCATTGGCCTGTTTTGGATCTAATTCCATATACTTTTCAATATATGGTAATGCCATATCATATTCTTCTGAATCAGGATCAATATTCCACATATAAGAATAAGCTAATAAGTTATACAAATGTCCTCTGTTCAATCTGTCAGCTGCTGCTAATAGCATTTCTCTTGCTTCTTCTATCTTATCCTCGGCTTGAAGACTTCTGTAGGCACCAGCAGCTAAAAATCTATCATTTGGATACTTCGCATATAAGTCAGCATATCCTGCAAATCGATTACCTTCACCATTTATCCAATCTACTGCTGCTTGAGCAAGTGTAGTTTCTGGATGTCCAGGTTTTGATAATTCTAAAGCAGTCTCAAATAATTCTCTTTTTAATACCCTGTCTTGTTCTACATGCGCCTTATTTAAATAACATGTTACACAATTAGGATCCTTATCAATTCCTTTATCAAATTCAGCTCTTGCTACATCAAACATAACATGATGCCCTGCATCTAATCCAGCGGCAGCTTCTTTTGAAGCATCTCCAGTTTGTCTAGGCATTTCACCATCAGAGCTTCCACAACTAATAAATAATATTGCTGTAAAAATAGCTGAAAGCATTAAAGTGTATTTTTTCATTTTTATTTCCTTTATCTGTTAATTTATTATCTGGTAAATACAAACATTGATTCGTCAGATAGTTGTGAATCAAAATTATAATCTTCATAGTTAAAATCTTTGATATCGTTATTAGTATCAATCTCATTCTTCATAATATATTGGGTCATCAACCCTCTCGCCTTCTTAGCATTAAATGAGATAAATTTTAATTCATCATTACGATATTCTTTAAATACAATAGACAAAATCTTACCCTCAAAATCTTTTAAATCGATAGCTGAAAAATATTCTACTGATGCACAGTTTACTATCGTAGGATTTTTATGTTCTTTTAAGGTGTTATTTAGATTTTCTGTTAAATCTTTCTTCCAAAATTCATATAAGTTTTTCCCTCTATTATTTTTAAAAGATACACCCATTTCTAACCTATAAGGCTGAATAAGATCTAAAGGTTTTAAAATTCCATATAATCCTGACAAAATCCTTAAATGATTTTGAGCAAAATCAAAATCTTTCTCCTTAAAATCTTCTGCTTTTAACCCTAAATACACCCCTCCATCAAAAGCTAATATAGCTTGCTTTGCATTTGACGGACTAAAAGGTAAAGACCATCTATCAAATCTTTCTCGATTTAATTTTGCGAGATTGTCACTGATATCCATCAAATCTTTTAAGTCGTTTTCTGTCAGATTTTTAGCTTCATTTGCTAATAATTCAGCGCTTTGAATAAAATCACATTCAGTATGACTATGAACAATATTTTGCTCATTAAAATTTAGTTTCTTTGATGGAGATAGTAGTGTAATCATTGTATTTCTCTTAAATTATTCTTAATAAGATTCCCTACAGGAATTGATTTTTGCTCTACAAAGTTAAACATTACAAATGTATGGATACTTTGAAATGCGGGTTTATCATCTCCTTCTAGAAAAATACCTTGATGAACATCATAACTCTTAGACCCTACCCTAGTAATACGATACCCTATAGCAAGTTCCGCAGGATGGTGAGCTTGCTTTATGTACATAACTTTCATTGAAGCCAACAAACCTGCTTCTGTACTTTGCAAACCAAACTTATGCTCATTACTACCATGGAGATGATCCATAAATTCTTTATGCTTTGTCTCTAACAAACCTAAATATACTGTATGGTTAATATGTCCTAGCGTATCCATATCTCTCCATCTAGTTGATGCAGTACAAAAAAAATCATACTCTGAACGCATAAGAATTCTTTGTTTCATTATGATAGTTTCTCCTTATAAGATTCACATAAATTCCACACTTGATTCCACTGCTCTTTATCATAAGATGCTTTTGATGATTTTATTTGCCTGCATTTAAAAAAGTATTTTCCAGAAACATCGTTCACTTCATCTGAAGTGCTAAGATAAATACTTGAGTCTGCTCCATTTTCTACAGTTCTTGCAAAAAGTTTCGATCCAAATTTAACAATACTCTTAATTACAGATCCTTCATTTCCTCCTATATTTGTATCAACAAACCCTGGATGTAATGTATTCACTGTAACTTTATCCTGCATTTCTGCTAACCTATATGTAAACATTATGTTCATTAATTTTGAAACACAGTATGCCTTCCAAGCTGAATAGCCTTTTTCAGCATTAATATTATCAAAATCAATAGTGGTACCAATATGAGCATTGGATGCAACATTAACTACTCTAGAGCCTTCAGATGCTGACAACATATCCATGAGGTTGGTTGTAAGCGTAAAATAATTCATCTGATTCGTTGCAAATGTTTTTTCAAGTCCTTCTGAGGTAATAACCTTATTCTTGCTTGCTCCTCCAGCATTATTTAGCAACACATTGAGTTTGGAATATTTACTTTTAATTTCGTGAGAAAGCTTATGAATTTCAGATACCAAACTTAAGTCTGCTTGAAAGAAATCAAGCTTATCATTTCGAGTTAAACTTGCAATACGTTCAATTGCTTTTGCACCTTTTTCTGGATTTCTACCAACTAAACCTACGCGGTTTCCAAGGGCAGCTATCTTAGTGGCTGCTTCTAAACCTATCCCATCGGTTGCCCCTGTTACTATAATTGTTTTATTAATCATAAACGCTCTTTGAACGAATCAATATTACCTATAAATTATTATCGATGTTACAAATTTATCAAACAGGAATAGAGTATTGGTTTTTATTAGGATCTATAACCTTCCTTGTTTTATTAAAGATACCTGCACCATACGGTAAATTTTCTAAATCAAATTGGGGTTCTTGGTTCTTTATTATGATTCCCAGTCAATTAGGATGGGTGATTATGGAAATCATGTCACCGATTATGATTGGTTACTTTTTCTTAACCGGACCTATAGAAAAAAGTCTGACCTCCTATATATTTCTTATACTATGGCTAGGTCATTATTTTAATCGTAGTATTATCTATCCCATTAGACAGAAGAATCCATCTAAAATGCCACTTTTAATTATCTTCTTAGCCCTTATGTTCAATACCGTGAATGGCTTTATCAATGGATACTATCTAGGCTTTATACAAGCATATCCATTAGAATATGTATATGAATGGAATTTTATATTAGGCATTATACTATTTCTTGTAGGAGCTACTATTAATATTAAATCGGATAATATTTTATTACGCCTAAGATCTAATAAAAAAGGCTATCATATCCCTCATGGTTTTATGTATAAATATGTCTCATATCCAAATTATCTAGGAGAAATTATAGAATGGTTAGCATTTGCTTTAATGACATGGTCTTTAGCTGGTTTATCTTTTGCAGTATGGACTATAGCAAATCTTATTCCAAGAGCTATAGCTGGTCATAAGTGGTATAATAAAACATTTGAGAATTATCCGAAGAATAGAAAAGCTATTTTACCGCATTTACTTTAATTAAAATTCTAAATCTTTTTTCTCTTCTTAAAAAAATAATCTTGAATCAAAACAAGCGAATCTCCACCTAAAACATTTCCTCTGACAACGCTAGGTGTTTTAAAGGTAGGATTTCCACAAATATCTAACTTAGAACCACATGCACCAAAATCTTCATCATAACACCCAAAATACAGAGCGTCAATACGGCTATTTATAATGGCTCCAGCGCACATAGAACATGGCTCTTTTGTCACATAAAGACTGCAATCAGTTAATCGCCAATCTCCTATCGTATTAGATGCTGCGGTAATGGCTAACATTTCTGCATGCGCAGTAGAGTCATTTAAAGATTCGCATTGATTATAGCCTTGGCCTATGATTTTATTTTTATAAACAATAATAGCGCCGATTGGCACTTCATCTTCTCGCATTCCTTTCGATGCGATACTTAAAGCACGACGCATCCAATCTTCATGAGAAACAGCTCCTAATTGATTTTCAATAGACATGTGTACGCCCGGAAGGACTTGAACCCACAACCTTCTGGTCCGTAGCCAGACGCTCTATCCAATTGAGCTACGGGCGCATATGTAAATAAGACCGAAACTTATTAATCAAAACTAAGAGCTTCAACCTGGAAGATTTTTTTCTCATTAGGTCCGCTATTATCAAATTGAACAAAAGCAACAAGAGTTAAATCTTCTGTGCTCCAAGAAACGTTTGAATTGTTTGGCCAATTACTATCTAATGTCCAATCATAACTTTTTGTATAAGTCTCGCCTGCGCCCAAGTTTAATGGCTCCCCATAAGATACTGAACCAGAAGAATTATCAAATGTTAAGAAATTGATAAATGTCTGATCAAATACTGTTTGCCCGTTTGGTGCTTGATACTGTGAATTATCATGAGTTACTGTGAGATACAATCTAAATCCAAGATTATTTACATCCCCAGCTGAAGTAACCGTAACATTTCCACTAATATTATAACCATCTCTTGTTCCAGTTATTTGAACATTAAAAGGTGTTACGTTGTCAACCGTTGCTCTTGCATGTGTTCTCCATGTAGCTGCAGTACTACCAGAATCAGTCCATCCTTGTGTATACATATGAGGCACATAACCTACATCGTAGTAGTCTTCACGATTAATGACTGGACTAGGATTAAAATCATAATAAGGATCGCCAGAAGCAGGCCACCATACATGATATCGTAATATAATCCAATCATCTGCTAAATCTTCTGCATAAACTGAAGATGTGGGATCTAAATATTCGTTCAATTTTGTATTCTGTGGCAAACAAGGTCCGCATGTTGTTGATGTAAAGAGCTCCATTAAGATTTTTGATTTAACATTCACTGCGCTACCATCGTTACCGCCAGTCTCTGAAGTAGTATCAGTAGAAGCATTAACACTGCTTCCTCCATTAGAGCATGATAAAACAAACATAGAACTCATTATGCTTATCATTAAAAGTTTTTTATAATTTTTCATTTTATTGTTTTCCTCTTCAAAAAAACCTATTTTCTTAAAACTGAGTAAATTTAGTCTAAATTACGACTGTAGTCAATTCTTATGCCATTATCAAATGCTTGTATATATCTACATACACCATTTGTACAATCAAGTCCACCGCGAATAGAACCATAAAATAATTCAAGCATATGATCAGAATTAAACTTATATGCCAGAGATAATGAATTCCAATCATTAGAACTATCAAAAGATTCATCCTGACCATTGTCAAGCAATGACTCATCGCTATTGGTTGATTCATGGGAGAGATTAAAAGACCATTTTTGGTTATAATTTGCTGATAATGCTAAAAATAGATTTTTTTGATACTCTTCCGATAATAATGAATTAAAAGAATAATTATCTTCTATCCCATCAATATCGGATATGATTGTGGTATCAAATCCTGTCTTAAGTTTTTGTAACTCTAATTGCACTTCAACATTCCATAACGGATTTACAGCAATATTCACTAGAAATGGTAATGTAAATGATTCAGTTATTTCAAAGGATTTTACTTCTCCTGAATTAGACAAAACATTGAATACTTGATCTTGAAAATCCATACCAACTTTATAAAAAATATTGCCTTGTGGATTATATCCGCTCAACTCAATGAATATCTCTTCAAATGGATATGAACCTTGACGGCTTGAAGGCAGAAAAGAATTCTTATCACTAAACCAGTCACCGATAAGTACTCCTGATCCATTATACCATTGTTTTGAGCTACTTGATTTCATATAGTTAACTGAAATATTTGTATTATCATTAATAGGGCCTAATAATTGAATTTCTACACCTACTTCATCATTAAGATTTACTTCTTTTGAATTTCTACTTAACAATCTAAACGTATGTTGATAAAAACCGCTTGGTGAACGTTGAAGATCTAATGCTTGACCATAATTATCTACTATATTATCTCGAATCACTGGATTATTTACATCGATTGTAAACTTTCGATAGCTAGAAGTTAATGCCCAATCTTTGAAATAGTTGGTATTGGACAGATAAACACCCCCACCATCTTTTTCAGGATAAAAAATTTCCAAATCTCCAGAATCCTTTTCAGAAACCTTGTTAATAACAGACATAAAAAATTCACCAGATTGATGCGATTTATCTATGCGCACATTTGTTAAGGTATGAGATAAAGATTTCTCTTCTTCATCTACAAGCAAGAAAGCTGCTCCTATATTAAATTTTGCAATATCTAAACTAAAATCCGCCCCGTAAATAAACTGATCTATGAAATAGTTTGGCACTCTTGGATCATAATTACCTAAAACTGTGGTGCTCTTTCTACTGTTAGTGTCGCCCATAATAATATTTAAAGTTTTTCCTTCATAATCAAATTGCATACCCAATCCTTTTGAACCTGTATCAAAATCTAAGTTTTGGAAATTTAGCTGATTCAATAACAATCCTCTTCCCCATGTTTGATATATATCACCAACTTCAAACGAAAGTTTATCATTATAGAATCCAAATAAATATCTATCTAAGCCATTTGCATTTAACCCAATTTCAGGAGGGTCACTGACTTCAAAAGTAAGAATTGATTCTAATCGATAATCCTCTCGATTAAGAGATAATTTTGTATCGAGATATATCTCACTATAATTATAGTCGTTATCACTATCACCATACCGTACAGATAACTGATTTGAAATATCTGTCTGACTATAAACATATGTAAATAAAGATATACCAATAAGTATTTTTTTAATCATTTAACGCTTTATCCAATTGCTTTTTTAGCTCAACTTCATCGCCTAAATAAAATCCTCTTTTACGATAAATAACTTTATTATCCTTTAAAATAAGAGTTAATGGAATAGGTTGAGCGCTAAATTGTCTAGATAGTTTTTTATCAAAATCAAATACGATATGATAATTATCATCAACGGGATATTTTCTCGAACGAATAAAGCTCTTTACTTTTGCTTTATCTCCAGGTTTATCTTCGTTAATTAGAATCACTGATACGTTCTCATAATCATCAATAAACTTATTTAACTTATCGATTTCTTTAATACATGGAATACACCATGTTGCCCAAAAACTAACAAATGATACTTCAGAAGTTAGGCTATGAAGATTAGTACTTCTATTATCAATTAATTGAACCTTACTATTTGGAAAATTAGTTTGAGAAAACAGGGTACTAATAGAAAGAAATAAGAAAAATAAACGATACATAACTACAATTTAACTGCTTCAGATAAACGATTCAAACATCTATCTTTTCCAAGCAAAAACATCATATCAAAAATTCCAGGTCCATAACCAAGACCGGTTAATGCAAACCGTACAGGCTTAATAAGCTTTCCTAGCCCTAATTCATGTTGAGTCATTAAATTATCAAAAATAGACTCGAGTGCATCTTTTCTCCAATTATCTTCTATGTTTAAAGCTTCATGTAAATCTTTTACTACTTGTATAGCACTATCATCTAATATTTTTCGACTCATATCTTGATCATATGAAATGGTTTCTTTAAAGAAAACATCTGAAATTTCAATTAGATCATTTAATGTTTTTGATCGATCTTTTACTAAAGCGATGACATCATTTTTATATTTATTGTCTTGATTAATACCCCAATTACTATCTAAAGATTCTATTTCTTTCACAGCAGCACTTGTTTCCATTCGTGCCATTTGTTGACCAGAAACCCATAATAGTTTCTTTTCATCAAAAGTGGCGGGTTTTTTCTGAACTTGATTAAAATTAAAAGCACTAATGAGCTCATTGATATTAAATATTTCTTGATCTGAATCTGGATTCCATCCTAACAAAGAAAGATAATTAATAATTGCTGTTGGAGTAAATCCTTTCTCTTTATACTCTTGCACATTTGTTGCTGCATGTCTTTTACTCAATCTTTTCTTATCTACCCCTAAGATCATTGGTAGATGAGCAAATATAGGAATTGCTAACCCCAATGCTTTATAAACCAATATTTGTTTTGGAGTATTTGCTAAATGATCATCTCCTCTGATAATATGAGAGATATTCATATCTGAATCATCGATAGCTACCACAAAATTATAGGTTGGAGATCCGTCAGATCTTGCAATAATAAAATCATCTAATTCTTTATTATCAACCTTAATAGTTCCGTATACCAAATCTGAAAACTCTGTTATGCCATCAGGTATTTTTAAGCGCACTGTAAAAGCTTTGCCTTCGTCTATTAATGCTTGTTGTTGATCTAAAGAATAATCTCTATATGTCTTTGGAACTCTAAATAGCTCTTTCTTTTTTTCTGATTCTTTACGCAGCGCATCTAGTTCTTCTTTTGATAAAAAGCATCGATAAGCTGTTCCTGCCTTAACCATTTGATTAACTACTTCTTCATGTCGTGATTTATTCTTTGATTGCAGAACAACATTATCATCCCAATCAAATCCTAACCAACCTAGAGCATCGGTAATTTGATCAATATATTCTGCTTTTGATCTTTCTAAGTCAGTATCTTCAATTCTTAGAAGAAATGTTCCACCATTTTTCTTGGCATATAACCAATTAAATAGTGCTGTTCTTGCTCCACCAATATGAAGATACCCTGTTGGGCTTGGAGCAAATCTGACAATAGGCTTATTCATTGCGGAGGCGAGAGGATTCGAACCTCTGAAGGGCTTTCACCCTTGCTGGTTTTCAAGACCAGTGCATTCAACCGCTCTGCCACGCCTCCTGATATTAAATTTAATTGTATGAATTGTATATATATAGTAATTTTTTGCTCATCAATTTATTAGATAAAAATTGAAAAACAAACAAAGGACTTTAATGAAAAAGATATTATTAACACTATGCGTTATGATGATGCCATTAATGACACAAACTATCAATGACACTGATGAAGCTAAAAGAGAAATTAGAGAATCAATGAGAGAACAAGAACAAATGCTTCAAGAGCAGGAGTGGAAACAAGACCGATCTGTTGAGCGCATAATTAACCTAAATGTAGAAGCAAGAAAAGCAAAGCAAGGAAGGCGTACTAAGGCCAATACAAATTCAAGCATTATACTTAATAAAAGGGTGAGCACTTTAGAATGGAAAGGTGGATTAAAATTTCTTAACAAGAACCATAATGGAAATCTAAAGATAAAAGCAGGAAGTTTATTTTTAGAGGATAAAACTAAGATTACTGGAACTATTACTGTAAATATGTTATCTATTAGCAATATAGATCTTCCTGACAGTAAAAAAGAATATCTAATAGGACACTTAAGAAGTGAAGATTTTTTTCATGTTGAACGCTTCCCTATTGCATCGCTAAAAATCAATAACTCAAAAATTTTAGAAAAGCAATCTAATGGTAAATATAATATGGAAGTCTCTGGAGACTTAACAATTAAATCTATTACAAAATCTATTACATTTATGGCTATCGTAGATTTAGACTCTGATGTTAAATCTGCAACTGGAACTATGCAATTTAATCGAGCTGATTTTGGGGTTCAATATCGTACTGAAATGCATTTAGATGATGCTAAATCTTTTTGGAATAGTGCAACAACCACCAAAGAAGCATTAAAAGATAAAGTAATCAAAGATGAGATTAATATAAAATTTAATATCGTGTCAATGCCAGGCCTTCTTGAAAAATAATACTTAATCAAAGTTGCAAAATAACAACTTCTTAACACTTCCGAAGAAATTGTTAAATGAACCTAATTTGACAGCATAGTAAGTCCATAAAAAATTGAATAAAACAAAGGTGACAAAAACAGGCCAATTCAGTGGATGTCCACCATTAACAAGCGAGATTAAAACACCTGTCCATGCAGTTCCAGACCAAATCACTGCCCAGCGTAATTTTTTAACCATATTGTCATAATCTAGACTCGAAGCTTGAAG
>JAAZXT010000011.1 GCA_014240005.1 Fidelibacterota bacterium
CCATTTTGGCATTACCTTACTTGGAGCTTTATCAAACCCTGCATCTCTAAGGATGGTTGCGACTTCATCCATCCATAATGTTTTTTCAAATACAATAATTCTTTCTCCATCGGTTTGATTATTAAGCATTGCTGTAATATGCGCTGCTGCAACATCTCTTACATCAACATACCCGATATGCACTTTTGCTGTTCCTGGTACATTTCCATTAATCATTTGTCCAACAATAGAGTTAGAGGTGCCAATATCTTTAGATAGCGATGGTCCAGTAACAGCAACAGGATTAATGACGGTTAAAGAAAATGATGGGGTGTTCGATGCCATATAGTCCCATGCTGCTTTTTCAGCTAAAGTTTTACTTTTCCCATATGATCGAATATTTTTTTTATTTGGATCAGACCAATCTGTTTCATCAAAGGAATCTTTTTCTTCAAGCGTATCTGCCATCGCAGCAAACGAAGAAGTTAGAACTACTTTTTTAATACGATGATTGTTAGCAAGTTTTAGAACTCTCAATGAACCTTCAACTGCTGGTTTTACAAAGAAATCTTCAGATTCTGGCGTTAGAACAAATGGAGATGCAACATGAAGAACATATTCACATCCTTCAATAGCCTCATCCCATCCTTTGTCCTCCAATAAATCAGTTTCAAATAAAGAAAGATGTTCAGTAGAAGTATTATGAGAAGATAGTGCATTTATTACTTCATCTTTTCGATCAAATGATCTTAATGTGCCGTTTACAGCATAGCCTTGTTTTAATAATTGATTAACACAGTGAAGTCCAATAAATCCTGTTGTACCTGTGACTAAAACTTTTTTCACAACCCCCCCCATTTAAACTATTTTTTATCTTTTTTGTGCATTTTTTTTTCAATAATCATTTTCTTATTATCGCCAGTCTTCCATTTCATTATGTTGTGGTTTTTGTCTTTAATTTTTGCAAATTCCTCTTCTGACATTTCTTTTCCATTAACGGTAATTTTTACTTTTTCTTCACCATCAATAATTTCTTTTTCAATGCGAACATCCATTTTTTTTGAATGGTCCATATCATCCATTTCCATAATGAACATGCCTTCTGCGCCACTCATATGGGGCATTCCTGCTCCAAAGTGATGCATTTGACAATCTTCTCTGTGATCTAATGCGCGAGATCCTAAGCAGAGAAATACAGCTAAAGCTGAAAATTTAAATGCAATCTCTAGTTTTTCTTTTAATGTCATGTGTTACTCCCTTTTTTATATTAAATATTCAATTAAGTTTATTAAATAGTCCGTAGCCGTTTCTGCGCGTATCAATTTATCGTAAATCACTACAGAATATCTACTTTGAATGCTTGAGAAGATATCTAGAATAATATCAAAGAACAAAAGAAATCCCACAGCTGGAATAATATACATGTTTCTGAAGAGCTTTTCTCTAATAGGTTCTTTGGCAATGCCTTCAAGAGAGTTTAAGAATTCTTGTTCAACAAGATTGTCATCAAACATTTGTGGATAATTTTTATTTTGCATTGAGTTGATCCTTTAGATTTGTTTTTGCTCGCCTTAACCATGATTTTATAGTGTTTTCATTGATAGATAATTCCAATGCGATATCTTTAATGCTATAATCAAGAAAATAAAACATGATAATAGTCTGACGTTGATTCAAGGGAAGCTTAGTAATCGCTTCTTTTAATGATAAGTTATTTACTATATCAATAGAAGCCCCTTTTTCAATGGTTATTTCTTCACTTCGATGTCTTTTTTCTTTGTTGTATGTCGTTAGTGCTGTGTTATATGTAATACGATACATCCATGTATATAAGGAAGATTTAAATGAAAACTTATCCAAGCTTTTCCAAATTTTTTGAAAAGATTCTTGGGTAGAATCTTCTGCTAACGTCTCATTTCTTAGTACAAATAGTGAGATATTGTACAGTTTTGATCCATATGTATTTATTGCTTGCATAAATATTTGATGTCTTGTTGTGTAATCCAATTTATCTTATAGACCTAAGTTTTATTGAAAAAGTTGCAACTTTTTTAAATTAAGCAAGTCTAAATCATTAACGAACAAAGAAGGAGAAATGCTGTGAAACAAACAATACTTATGATAATGTTACTACTTTTTATCACTGGATGCGGATCATTTAATGAGCCACATGCAGAACTGCATATTAATAAAAATATTAGCACTGGCCAAGAATTATTAGATATTCAAGCTGCGTTAGATGCAAATATTATTACGGAAGATGAATTCAAAGCTCAGAAAGAGAGAATTTTGAGTGGAGATAAGATTTTTGAGATTGAAATTGATGAATTTGAAAATTTTGATGATAACAATCAGATTAAAGCAAAAATTCGAATGAATATTAATGGTGAAGATGTGGTATCTATTAATAATGGAGGCGAATAATGTTTGATTGGGCTTTTATTATTCCATTAGGGTCTTTTGTTATGATTTATGGATTCGTGAAGCTTGGCACAGAAGAAAAAATGCGTAGTAGGGAATTATTGAATAAAGAGATTATGATGGCTCTTGAAAAAGGTGTGGATGTTCCCTTAGCCCAAGAAAAAAATCCATTATCTTATTTTCGCAAAGGCATCATATGGACATTAATTGGATTGTTTGTTGGAGTAGCTTTTATTATTGACGGCGATGTCCAAGCAGCTGGAGTATTAGCATCAGTACCACTTGCTGTCGGGATAGGATATCTTAGTTATTATAAAGTAGCAAGCCAGCAAAACGAAGAAAAATAATATTGATAACTAGTTAAATAAAAAAAAGGTCTCAAGTTGAGGCCTTTTTTGATTTCATTAAGACTTATTAGGTCCAGGGAAGAATATATTGGTTGTTTGTTGGTAAGATTTGTATTCAGGACGTTTTTTTAAAGAATAGTATTCTGATGGAATCGCGCCTGTATGATACACTAATGTTGTATACATCATTCTAGAGGTAAATAGCAGTCCTAATCCTAGTAATACCCATAGCATCATTGATTCTGTATTATATAAGAGAATCCAAGATGGAATAGATGCAATGATCAACCCATTCCAAACCATCCATTCTGCAAAATAATTGGGATGTCTAGTATATTTCCATAATCCAACATTACAGACTTTATTTTTTTCACCCAATACTTTCATTCTTTTTAAAAAGGAGGTTTTTTGCATATCTGCAATTGATTCCATGATAAATGCGCCCAACCACACAATAACACCTACTATTTCAAGTATTGAAATTGTTGTACTGGAATTGGTTGCAATGATAAAAGCGGGCATAGCTAAGAAAGAAGCATTGGCTAAGCCTTGTAGAATCCCTTCAATTTGCATGGCAAGCATGGTATTATTTTTACCTGCTTTTTTCCAACGTTTTTTCTGATATTCATAGCGAGGAAATTCTGTATTGAGCATCCCCAGTCTCCACATTTTTAGTGAACCCATTCCCATACGACTACCAATTAAAATATAAAGGATACTAATTGTAGCAATGCGGAAACTATCACCTTCGCCATACAGCCAAGTGATGATTCCAATAAGAGCGACGCCCCATGGCCAGCCAATATCAACATAGGACATACGTCCAGTACGCCATGTTGGTAAACACACTACAAATGCAAATAAGAGTAGTTGTAATGTACCATTGGTAAAACTAATTGAGCTTAGATTCTCTGTATAGAGTAACAGTCCCCAGCCTAGAATAAATGGGACTAAAGGAGAAAAGTATTTCATTAAAATAAACGGTCTTTATTAGAGACCAAATCCACCACCATGACACATTAGAATCTGTCCGGTAACATAGTTGGATTCAGGAATACAGAACATATAAATAGCCCCTGCAGCTTCTTCGGGAGTTCCAGGTCGTCCAAGTGGAATCATTATTTTTGCAGATTGAAATACTGCTGAATTGACTCCTACTTTGATGGTGTTACCTTCAATATCAATGGTTGATTCTTCTTTTTCAGCATCCGCATCAGTTAATCGCGTTTTAATTAATCCAAATCCTACTGCATTGACATTCACATTATAACGACCCCATTCTTTTGCCATGGTTTTTGCCATTCCTACTACTCCAGCCTTTGCGGTTGCGTAGTTGACTTGTCCGGCATTACCATTCATCCCTGAAGTGGATGATATATTCACCACTTTTCTATAATTGGTAATCCCTTTTGCTTTTTCTTCAAGAAATAATCTTTTAATGTGTGGTTGAGCAGCACGCAGAATACGAAATGGTGCAGTAAGATGACAATCTAAGATTGCTTGCCACTGTTTATCGTCCATTTTTTGGATAACATTATCCCAAGTATATCCCG
>JAAZXT010000010.1 GCA_014240005.1 Fidelibacterota bacterium
CCTCTTTCAAGCTCTAAGAATAATAGAAATTCTTTTTGATGTTCTTCAAATTTCATTGTTTAAAATCGCGTTATATATGGTATTAAAATTTTTATTTGGCTCTACAGAAAACTTTACTGTTTCTAATGTTGATGGATGTTCGAACTCTATAGAATGTGCATGCAAACAATGTCCTTGAACTAATGAAAAATAATGGTCTAATTTTGTCTTAACATCTTTCATAAACTCTTTAGATTTTTTAATTCCACCACCATATAATTCATCTCCAAAGATAGAGAATCCAAATTCTTTACAATGAACCCTAATTTGATGAGTTCTACCTGTTTTTGGGAAAAAACGAACTGCAGATAAATACTCGCCAGATTTAATTAATTCAAAATGTGATAATGCTTTTTTCCCGACATCAGATGATTCAAATTGGATAGGATTTCTCTTGTTGCGATTTAAAATATTATCTATTACGCCTGATTTTTCTTTCCATTGACTCCATGTAAGCGCTATATACTCTTTCTGGATAGTTCTATTCTTGAATTGATCAGAGATCTTCCAATGTGCATATTCATTTAAGGGAATAATCATTATTCCTGTTGTATCCTTATCTAGTCTATGAACAATACCAGGTCTCGATGGATCTATCGCATCCTCTAATTCTTTCTCAAATCGATGTAAAAGAATATTAACCAATGTTTTATCATAATTTCCTGGAGCTGGATGCACTATAATCCCTCTGGGCTTACTAATGATAGCAAAATCTTTATCTTGATATAATATGTCTAATGGATAATCCCACTTTTCTAATGAAACTTTCTTTTCATCTACTTTATTGACAATATCAATATCTATCTGATCACTATAACTTAATCTAAAATTCTTTTTGACTTTCTTTTGATTTACTAAGATCAATCCATTAGAAATCATTTTTTGGATATTAGTTCGTGAAAATTGAACCAATCTTGTAGATAAAAAACTATCGAGCCTTTTTAACTCGTCTGATGAAGAGACAGATATTTTCATAATATATTTACTTTTTAATAAGTATAGAACTATACAACAAGAATAACAATCCTATTGTTACAGATGCGTCGGCAACATTAAAAATATACCAATGAGCTCCATTAATATGAAAATCTATAAAATCAACCACATATCCGCGAAATATTCTATCTAATATGTTTCCAATAGCTCCTCCAATAATAAGAAATAATGCAATTTGCGATGTATTGTCTTCAAATTCTTTGTTCTTCAGAAGAGAAATCAAGTAAAAGGTTATTAATATTGGAAAGATGATAAAGAATATTTTACTACCTGGAAAATTAATTCCAAATGCAATCCCTTCATTTCTTATATATGTAAGATCTAATAAAGAAGGAATGACTGTAAATGAATCATATAAATTCATTTTAGCATGAACTAATATTTTTGATAATTGATCAATTAAAACAATAAAAAAAGGTAAAAAAAAATTCATACTAAATTTAATTTTTTCTTCTGCTTACAGAAAACACCTTTTGTTGCATTTGGAACCTCTAATAATCTCTCTTTATCAATTAAAGGACTATCAGGACATTCACATTTTGTAGAATCATTTTGATAGACTTCGCATAAACCATATGTACCATCTTCAATTCTTTGTAATGCTTTTTTTAGATTCATAAGATAGTCAGATTCACGCGACATCAGTAAAAAGCTCTTTTCTACTTCATGGGCCTCAGTACCTTCATTATGATCTTCTGTATTATTTTCTAGAAACACAGAGCTGTTACTGGATGTTGTAGAGCGAACAGCCTCTATATTATTGCTAATATCATTCATTTTACTATATATATTTTTTTCAAATTTTTTTAATTCTGATTTTGAATATTTTGTTTTAGCCAACTGCGTACCTCTTTATAATTTTTTCTTAATCAATATGTCAAATTTTTCTGATTTATACTTAAAAACAGAATGATAATTATAATCAGAATTTTCCAAACTATCCACTATATCTATACATAAAATTTCGTTCATAAAATATTCCTTATGGCTAGCTATAGCATGCTTTATGTCATCAGAAAAACTTCCAGATAATATAATCCTGTCATCTACATTAAAATCTGCTTCTTTTCGCATCACTTGTACATGTCTGATGAGCTCTCTAATCAACCCTTCGACTGCTAAGCTCTCATCAATTTCAGTATTAATAGATACTATTATATCGTTTGAAAAGAATGCTTCTTCTCTTTCATGTCCTTGAATTTGAATAATGACGTCTTCCTTTATAACATCAAATTTTTCTGACGCTATCTTCTTATTACTTAAATACTTGTCCATCACATCATACTGATCAAGTGTTGCAATATATTTAACTACTGATTGCATATCTTCCTCAAATTTAGAGGATAAAATCTTGAAATTTGGCTTTACAGAGAAAGAACCCATATCTTTTAAGTTTGTCATGATTGATATGGTCTTAATATTTAGTTCATCTAAAATAAGCTGTTGTTGATCTAAAATAAATTCAGTGAGTGTTGGGTCATTTTCATATATTTTTAAATCTGAAAGAGGTTGTCTAACTTTAATATTAGCTTTCTTTCTTGCAGCCCTACCAGATTCAATAATCTTTTTAAGCGTTTCAACTTTTTTTAGTAAATCCATGTCAATTTTATCATCTTCATGCTTTACATAAGAAGATAAATGAATACTATCATGATTTTCATTCGGATCATCTTTTGAAATATTAAGATACATGCGTTCTGTAATAAATGGTAAGATTGGAGCTAAAAGCTTGATAAGTGATAATAAAACATCGTACAGCGTTTGATATGCTACAAACTTATCCGTATCATTTTCACTTTTCCAGAATCTTCGTCTATTTCTTCTAATATACCAGTTAGATAAATCATCAATAAATAACTCTATCTTTTTTAAAAGCTTATCTGCTTCAAACTGATCATAATGAACAGTAGAATCTTTTATTAGTAAATTTGCTTTTGAAATAATCCATTTATCTAACAATGTTAAATCTTTCTCATCTACTTCTTGAGAGTGAGGTTTAAAATCATCTAAGCTTGCATAAGTACAAAAGAAAGAATATATATTCCAAAGACTAATTAATCGTTTTCTGACTTCATCAGCTTTCTCGTATCCAAATAATAAATTATTCTCTACATTTTGCCTTGTATACATCCATCTCATGACATCAACACCCATTTTTTCAGCAGCGTCATCAAACCAGATAGCATTTCCTGCTGACTTATGCATCTCTTTACCATCTTCATCTTTTACCAATGCATGTCCAAGCAATGTTTTAAATGGAGCTTTATCTTCCAGAAAAGATGACATAGCTAATAAAGAATAAAACCAATTTCTAAACTGACCAGGAAAACATTCTGTAATAAAATCAGCGGGAAACCATTCATCCCAATATTTTTTATCTTCAAAATAATTCAACGTAGAAAAAGGAACAATTCCTGCATCAAGCCATGGGTTACCAACATCAGGAATTCTTGTACCAATTAATCCTGTCTCAGGGTGTTTAATCTTTACGTGATCAACCCAAGGCCTATGAGGACTGTTGCCATCAAACTTTTCCCAGCCTTCAACAGATAATTTTTGCAACTCTTCTCTTGATCCTACAACATAAAAACTTCCATCTTCAAAAGTCCAAATTGGTAGAGCTAAACCCCAAAAACGTTTCTTCGAAATCATCCAATCACCCATATTATCTAACCAATTGTGTTCTCTATCTTCTCCCCATTCTGGAATCCAATCGATATCACTGACAACGTTTTTAATTCTATCTCGCCAATCCATATTTATATACCATTCATCCACTTGTTTAAATACAAGTTCATCGCCCGATCGCCAACAATGAGGGTATATATGAGGATAATCTTCCGCATATAATAACAGACTTCTATCTTTTAAATCTTGTATAATTTTTTTAGCAGTATCGGGATCTGTAACATTTAGTCCTGACATAAAATCAAATCCATCAAGAAAATTTGCTTGGTTATCAATAGGTGATATTTCCACAAAACCTTCTTTTTTGCAAATTTTATTATCTATAGATCCGCAACCGCCTGCCATATGGACAATTCCAGTTCCTTCTCCTTCTACTACCATATCATTACCTTCAGAGTCTTTTCCTCCATCGATTACAATATGACATTGTATAGGCGTCAATTCATCGTCTTTTTTATCTTCACCAATATTTGGGTAGCCTCCAACAGTTTGTTGCGGCTCTAGGTGGTCATATGGACCTTCATAAGTCCAACCAATCATATCTTCACCTTTAATAACTTCAAGAACTTTATATCCGCCTCTTTCTTTAAATATCTGATCTAAGGTTTTTAGTTTTGGTACTCCATCAATCCAATTCTTTTTTTCTGCAAACTCTTTGCTTAATCGTTGAAATTTTAAATTATTTTCAGCAACATAATAAATGGATTTATCTGCTAATTGAATTTTTGCATAATCTATTTTTTTATTTACAGCAACAGCAATATTTGATGAAAGAGTCCATGGAGTTGTAGTCCAAATCAATATATTTTCATTCTTTTTATCTTTTAAAGAAAGTTTAACAAATACACCCTTGTGAACCGTTAGCTTACGCCCCTCAATAATCTCCATTTGAGAATAAGAAGTACCTGATCTTCCAGACCATGGAACAACATCCGTACCTCTATAGATTTTTTCCTCATTAAATAATTTTTTTAAGAAAGCCCATATAGCATAGTTATTTTCATCAGACATCGTGTAATATGAATTTTCCCAATCCATCCAATAACCCAATCTCTTTGATTGATCAGTTTGAACATCTGAATATTTTGTAACACGCTCTTTACAAAGATTAACAAATTTTTCTATTCCAAGCTCTTCAACTTCTTTTTTTGACTTAATACCGAGCTCTTTTTCTACTTCAATTTCAACCCAGAGTCCCTGGCAATCAAAGCCATTTTGGTATCGAAGTTGATAGCCATTCATCGATTTATATCTTTGATAGAGATCTTTTAATGTTCTCCCCCAAGCATGATGAACACCCATTGGATTATTAGCTGTAATAGGGCCATCTAAAAAACTCCACTTTTCACCGTCAGAATTCTGACTTACTAATTTTTGGAAAATCTGATTTTTTTCCCAGAAATCAAGGATTTTATGTTCATTAGATACAAAGTCTATTTTTGGATTTTCTTTTCTTATACTCATGATGAATTAAGTATGAACTTATAAGAAATGTTGAATTATTGCAATTTGATTAGAATTTATCTTCTAAGTGTTAAAAATCTAGATGCGTTACCACGTTTTACTAAGAATAGAATTTTTGTATCTTTTTCGTATTTAGAAATTTCATCTTTGAACATTTTTAGATTAGATATCTTTTGTCTGCCTATACGAGTAATTAAATCTCCTGCTTCCATACCTGATTTCTCTGCAATACTACCTTCTCTAATATCTACTACAATTACTCCTTGAATATCAAAATTTATGGAACGTTGAATATCATACTTATCAACTAAATCATCGGTAATATCAAGAACAGATAATCCAAATTCATTGTAAGTATCATTAGTGTTACTTGCCATTTCACTTCCAAGTCTTTCTTCAAGCACAACGTCAATATCTTGAACTTCACCTTCTCGTGAAATAGTTAAAGTTATTTTCGCACCTGGATTAGCGCTAGATACTAGATTTTTTAATTCAGCACCATTAGTAATTCCTTTTCCTTCAAAATGAGTAATAACATCTCCTGATTCTAAACCAGACTTATCAGCAGGACTTCCTTCGACAATATCGCTAACAATAGTTCCTTTTCTAGACTTAAGATCCATAGTATCATAAAGATCTTCATTTATATCTTGCATATAAATACCTAAAAAAGAACGTACTACATAACCTTTAGAAATTAAGTCACTCATTACTTTTGTAACTATACTTGATGGAATTGCAAATCCTATCCCGGCATTAGATCTTCCATTTCCTGAAGCGATTGCTGCATTAATTCCAATAAGCTCGCCATCCATATTTAGCAATGCTCCTCCGCTATTTCCTGGATTAATAGCAGCATCTGTCTGTATAAAGTTTTGATAAGTATCACCACTGCCTCTCATTACATTGTTTCTACCTATGGCACTAATAATACCTGCAGTAACGGTATGGCTAAGTGATTCAGAAAAAGGACTTCCAATGGCTAACACCCATTCTCCAACTCTTACAACCTCAGAATCACCAATTGGAACTGCTTTAATATTATCTGCTTTAATTTGGAGGATAGCTAAATCGGTACCTCGATCTAAACCTACAACAGTAGCTTCAAAAACTCTTTTATCCATCAATTCTACCATAATTTGATCAACGGGTTTTTCGCTTCTTTCATCAAAAATAACATGATGGTTAGTAACAATATATGCATTGTCTTCATCCACAATTACGCCTGAACCCAATGATTTACTTTCAAATTCTTCTGGAATAGATCTACCCCAGTATCTATAAAAATTTTGCACATCTTCATCCATAGTTATTGTATTGGTAGTAGTAATTGTAACAACTGACTCATTAACATTTTCAGCAATGTCGGCAAATGAATTGCTAAACTGTTTGAACATAGATCCTTGAGCAAACAAGGATGATGATGCAATCAATATTATAAATAGTCTTTTCATATTTCTTTTATTTAAATGGCAACATATGCAATAAGTTCCATGCTTAGTTTAACCCTTCTTGTAAAAATCTTTTAAACTCTTCAATATCTCTGGTCATTCCAGGAAATTCTCCAAGGACTAAATCGTTTTTATTTAAAATAACATAATAAGGTAATGCTGCTGTTTTGAAGCGATTAATTTGATAATCTCTCTTTTGAAGATAGTTCTCTCCGGAGTCAGTATACAGGCTCACTAAGACAAAATTTGACATTATATCTTCTACCGATTTCTTTGCAAAAACATTTGTCTCCATCCAACGACAATTCGTACATGTAACTCCAGTAAAATCAATAAATATTTTTTTGTTCTGTTCGGAAGCTATAATAAAAGCATCATCTAGAGAATGAACCCAATTCAAATTTGATTTCACTTTTTTTGGTGGAAGATAAGATTCAATATTTCCATCGATATTATATCCAAAATTTCCTGCTAACAAGTAAGAACCTAATATCAAAAAACTCATAGAGGCTAGCGCTCTTTGATAAGAAACTACTATCTTAGAATCATATTTAAATCGAACGATTCCTACAATATAGAAAGCACATAGGAACATAATAATTGCCCAACAGTAGAGTACAATCTCATAAGTGAATATATCCCACTGCCATACTAAATCTGTATTACTAATAAATTTAAAAGCTGCTGCTATTTCAAGAAATCCCATAATCACTTTTACAGAGTTTAACCAACCGCCTGATTGAGGTAATTTTTTCAAATAATGTGGGAAAAGCGCTAAAAAGAAGAAGGGTGACGCAAAAGCCAAACTAAATACTAGCATACCGATGATAGGCCAGAACCAATCACCTTGTGAAGCAGCGACTAAAATTGTACCCATAAATGCTACCGTACACGTAAAAGAAGTAAGAGTAAAAGTTAGTGCCATGAATAATATACCTGCATATCCTTCAGAACTTTCTCTCTCCAATGAAAAACGTTTTAATGATTGAGGAATCTCAATTTCATAGAAACCAAAAAGTGAAAAAGCAAAATAGATGAATAAAAAGGCAATAAATAAATTTACGTAAGGATTAGCGGCGAGCTGTGTTGCGCCTGAAGCACCAAGAAAAATAGCTAGTAACATCCCCAATAATGTGAATGTCATAACAATGCCTAACATATAAACTGAAGCATCTTTAATAGGTGAAGTTTTTTTATCTTCACCTCTTTTCAAGAAAAAGGAAATTGTAATGGGTATCATTGGGAAAACACATGGTGTTAACAATGCAGCAAATCCCATAATTAGTGAAATAAGAAGAAATCCTCCAATATCAGAATCATCGAGCTTTAAACGATTAAATACAGAGTCTTTTGAAAAATCGAAATTATTAACTGTAAACTGCTCTCTTATATTACCGCTCTCCAACACAAATTCAACAGTTTCACTATATTCATTAGGTGGATAACATAGATTTCCTGTACAAACTTGATATTGAACCGTTACATCAAATGAATATACACCATTAGACAAATTTTTATCTAAAATAATAGGCACTCTAAATAAAGGATTGCCTTCATGATACTTGGTAATATTATCAAAGCCTTCATCGTATGTTACAATAGGATCTGGTTCTATAATTTTACCTGTCTTAACAATTTGATCTGATGTGATATTAATAACTGTTGGTTCTGGTCCTTCAGGTACATCATAAATTGCATAAATATGCCATTCATCTTCAATACTTGCTTGAACCTCCAAGATAACTACTTCACCTTGATTTGTATTCTTTATATTGAATTTAAATTCAGCAGGATCGCTAAACTGACCAAATAAAATAGAAAAATATGCTAATATTGAAATTATTTTTTTCATTAATTTGCTAAGAAGATAATCTTTTCCTCAACTTGGTCCAAAATGTTTCTTTAGTAGTTTTGGCACTCTCTTCTATCATAGAATCCAGTTGAATTAATAATTTTTCCATGTCAGATTCTGCTGCATTATATCCATTCTGGATAAATTCTTTAGTCTTATCAAAAGCAGACCAATGGACATTTTCGTGTTTTGGACTAATGACAAAATTAGATTGGTTTAGCAAATAAGAATTTAAATGTAGTGTAGATATATCTCTAGATCGATTCATGATTTCAAAGATATTTTCAGGTTCATCGTCTGTCTTAAATGCTTTACTAATATTTATTGCAATAATAAAATCACATTCACCCACTAATGGAGGTACAGGCGTTGGAAAAACAATCCCACCATCAAGAAGCATTCTATTATCTATATATGTTGGTTCTATAAACCCAGGAATAGATGAACTCTTAACAACCGCATCAACAACATTACCAGACTTATAAAGCATTGGTTTTCCCGAAATCAAATCTGTAGCAGTAACAATTAAAGGTATTTTTAAATCATTGAACTGGCTATGTGCAAATAAATTATTTGCAGCCTTTGCTAGTCTTTCATTTTTAACAATTGACTTTCTATTCGAGCTCACCATCAATATATATTGATTCTTTATTTGTTTGAATATCTGAGAAAAAATTGAATCATCTTTTTCATTGTTAGGTATATACCTAAATCCTAAATCTTTAAAGTCCTCACCATTAACATGTGCAGTATATTTTTCTTCTACAATATCAGCATTAGCATGGGATGCATACATAGCACCAATCATTGATCCGGCGCTAGTACCAGATATAACATCAGGTATAATACCATTGCGCTCTAAAGACTTTAATATACCTATATGACAAGCACCTCTTGCTCCGCCTCCACCAAGCGCTAAACCAATTTTTAGATTCTTATACACTCAATCTCACTCAACTACATCCGAAGCAACAACATTACTTCCAGGTTTAATTGCTGATAAATCTTTGACATGATCTGGAAGATTATTTTTATCAAAAATCTTTGCAGTTTGCTTGGTGATTGCAAAAAAATTATCATGCAAGTATACAGGTGCAGTACTTCTATCAACAATTATGCCAATACCTATAATCTCACCTTTGTATCGATTAATCAACTCTGAGACTTCTTTAATAGATCCGCCAGTACTAAGAACGTCCTCAATAATAAGAATTTTTTCACCAGGATTTATTTCAAAACCTCTTCTAAGTTGCATTTTACCATCAACTCGTTCTGAGAATATTGTTCTTTTATTTAATTGCCTTCCAACTTCGGTACCTAAAACAATACCTCCAATTGCAGGTGAAATTACTTTGTCAATTGACAGATCTGAAAAATGAGAGGATAAAATATCCGCAAACAATGATAAGTATTTCGGATATTGCAATACTTTAGCACATTGAAAATACGTATCACTATGCATACCTGATGATAAGACAAAATGTCCATACATTAGCGCCTCAGTTTCTTCAAAAATTTTGATATAATCTTTATCGTTCAAAATATGACCTCATTTGATTAGAAAAATCTAGTGCAGCATCACGAATACTTTCAGAATCTTTTTCTCCAGCAAAAATTATAGATCTAGAAATATTGATTAATGTTGAATCTGCATGATTGCTATTAATATTGATAACATCTTCAAGACTACCTCCCTGCGCTCCAATTCCTGGAATAAGAAAAGGTAAATTATTTGTGCTTCTTACTTCATTCATTGCTTCAGCATTAGTAGCTCCAACAACTAAACCGATATTATCATACTTATTCATACTTTTTGATAATTCAATTACTTTATCAAAAATGTTTTCTTGAATATAATTAGCAGATGCATTTGAAGTTCTACAAAGAACATAAACTCCTTTACTTTTATCAGAACAAAATGGCTCAATAGCCTCTTCTCCCATATATGGATTTACAGTAATAGCATCACAATTCAAATACTTAAAAAAAGCGTTAGCATAATGCTTTGCGGTATTACCAATATCGCCTCTTTTAGCATCGGCGATAATGATATGATTATCTCCAATCTCTTTTACTAGTTCTTCAAGCCATAGAAATCCTTGTGATCCCCATTCCTCAAAGAATGCAAGATTTGGCTTATATGCAGCTGCTACATCTTTTGTAGCTGATACAACTTTAAAAGAATAATCTTTAAGTTCTTCGATTGTGACATCAGAATGAAAATATTTTTTATCAATATCAATCCCAACACATAAATTCGAATTCTTTTGTTTTATTGTATTGTGTAGTTTTTCTTTAAAAGATATCATGGGCAAAATTTAACTTAATTAACAGTATCAAACAAATGCCTTCATACTAGATTGAAAAATTTTTAATATTGATTACAATGAACGAATCTGAAAACTCTTCCAAAACAAAAATTATTGCATCGACTAATGTTTTTCAAATTGAAAAAATTAAAGAAGTTGGTAAAAAAGACTATCCTCAACTCATAGAAATATCTTTACATCTCGCCAAAGAATATGGAAGGCAAGCTGTCTTAACAAAAGATACAATCCAAAAATACTTTAACACCGAAAAGTCTTTACCGTTTATCGCTAGATATCAGGATGAAATTATTGGCTATATCATTGGAATTCCATTAGAAGAGTTACGTCAAGAATCCTGGGCAGTAAACGATGAAAATTTTGGTAAATATAATACTCTCTATACTTACGCTTTTGTAATTATGGAAAAATACAAATCTAATGGATATGCGAGAATGCTAAAACGAGTATATCTTAGTTGGGCTCAAAAAAGATCTAACATCAAATATGTTACTGGTCATGTAGTAACAGGTACATCAAATGTAGCTGATAGAAATATGACTATCATCAGTCGTATAGATGACTGGCAAGGTACTAAAAAATCTTTCGAATACTATAGACGATCTTTTGATATTAAAAATAATGTTGAGTCTATTAATAGCCCGCCTTTAGAAATTACTATCTAG
>JAAZXT010000037.1 GCA_014240005.1 Fidelibacterota bacterium
ATAAAAATTTTAGCAACGGAGATATTTTTGGTACAATTGAAGCTGTAAAAACTGTTTCAGATATGTATATGCCATTAACAGGAAAAGTTATTGAAGTAAATGAAGATTTGAATGATACTCCAGAACAAGTAAACCAAGATCCTTATAAAAATGGTTGGATGGTTAAGATTAAACTAGAAGATGGTGCTGATCAATCTCGATTACTTGATGCAAAATCTTATATTGAATTAATTGGGTAGAGATGTTAATTAATTTAGATGATTTCTCCAGAATGTTAAAAATCGAAAGAAATTATTCTGATAATACTATTAGTGCATATCTATCTGATTTAAAATCTTTTAATACTTTTTTAGAAAAAAATAAAATTAACTTCAAGGATGTTGTTACTGATAGCAAGCATACAAAGGCTTTTTTTAGACAGCTTTCAAAGAAAAAATTATCTCCTAGATCAGTAAAGAGAAAATTTTCTTCTCTTTCTTCATATTTTATATTTTTATTAGATAGAAAAATTATTAAAAACAATCCACTGAATGGAGTTTTTACACCTAAGGTACCGAAAGCTTTGCCAGAGGTATTAACTGTAGATGAAATAAATAAAGTATTTTCTCAATCTGAGAATACTGATAACGAATTATTGGGACTTAGAGATAGATGCATACTTGAGATGTTATATTCTTCAGGACTAAGGGTAAGTGAATTGTGTAATTTAAAAATTAATAATATACAATTTGATTTAAATCTTATTCGTTTTTTTGGTAAAGGCAACAAAGAAAGGATGATTCCACTTACTTATTATGCAAGACGATGGCTAGAGAGATATTTAACCCAATCACGCAGAATTTTATCTGAACGATCAACAAAAGGATCTAATTTTGTGTTCTTAAGTAATAATGGATTACCATTAACTCGAGCTGCAATTTGGCAGTCTGTGAAAAAGTATATTGATAAAGCTGGTATTCCTAAAAAGATATCTCCACATACTTTTAGACATTCATTCGCGACACATTTAATTGATGGAGGGGCAAATTTAGTAGAAGTGCAAGCACTTCTTGGTCATGTTGATATATCAACTACAGAAATTTATACCCATTTATCACGAGAATTTATTGAAAGTGAGTATATGAAAGCTTTTGAAAAGGAAAAGAATTAACTATTTTTTGATATGGGAATAGCAAGCGCACCATTAGAGATGCAATTAATAGTAATGCCATGCATTATATTTGCATTAACCTTTCATGAATATGCTCATGCCCGAGTAGCTTATTATTTGGGTGATTATACCGCTTATTATCAAGATAGGATGAATTTAAATCCATTTAGTCATTTAGATCCAATTGGAACTTTAGCATTATATTTTCTCGGATTTGGTTGGGCAAAACCGGTACCTGTGAATATGCGCAACCTATCTAACCCTAGAAAAGATATGATGTTGATTGCAATTGCAGGTCCTGCTTCTAATATTTTGTTAGCAACGATAGGTTCTCTCTTTTTAAGATTCTCGACTATTGCTCCTTTTAATATTCCCGAGCTATTTAATAGTGCGATGGTATTTTTTATTTTTATAAACATTGTTTTAGCTTTATTTAATCTTATTCCGATTGCTCCTTTAGATGGGTCAAGAATACTACCTTTATTTATTAGAGACCCTCGTACACTATATCAGATTGAATATTATGGTCCACGCGTACTTATGGGCTTAGTATTGCTATCATTGATTGGCGGATTAAGTATTTTTAGTATTATTATATTTGAGCCAGCAAAGTTGATTTTTAATCTATTAACAGGCATAAATTTGGTTTGACAAATTTCTTTGCAATAGTTGGTCCTACTGGTATAGGTAAAACAAGTTTATCAATAAAATTAGCTAAGAAATTAAATAGTGAAATTATTGGTCTGGATTCCAGGCAAATTTATAAAATGATTCCAATTGGAACTGCTCAACCATCCAAAGAAGAGTTAAATAGTGTTAAGCATCATTTAGTTGGAACGAAAGATCTAAATGAGTCAGTATCAGCTGGTGAATATGTTCAATTAATAGATAAAACAATCATAACAATTTTAGACAATAAAAAAACACCTATTCTCTGTGGAGGTACTGGACTATACTTAAAATCATTAGTAGAGGGTATTTTTACTGGGAGCAAGACAGATGCGAATATCAGGTCCTTCCTTGAAGAGGAATATAATAATGGAAAGTCAGATGAACTGTATAAACAGTTAGTCTCCATTGATTCTGAATATTCTAAAAAAGTTCACCCGAATAATAAAAAAAGACTGATAAGAGCTCTTGAGATTTATAAAATTACAGGTAAGAATATGACAGAAAATTTCAAGTCTGATAATCAAAAGAGTAATTTTTCTAAAAATTTTTATACCGTTTACCTAAAAATGTCAAGAAAAAATCTGGAAAAGAGAATTTACCAAAGAATTTTGTCTATGATGGATAGTGGTATGATAGAGGAAGTTCAATATATCAGAGATAAAAAATATAATATTGATCATATAGATTATATAGGTTTTAATGAAATATCATTATACTTAGATAAAGAGATATCAATAGAAGATACTATAGAAAAAATTCATATTCGTACAAGGCAATATGCAAAAAGACAGATGAAATGGTTTGATAACCAGAGTTTTCATAACATATTTGATATGGATAATATCGGTGTTAATGATATAGTTGATAAATTAGTTGAAATGAACTAAGTTTCCGGGAATTAGAGAAAATTTATGCTCAAAAGCAAACATCTTATCGGTTTAGAAAATTTTCCAACCTCTGATTTGAATAAAATAATTGATACTTCATTCAAATTTAAAGAAATCCTAGAGAGTCCAGAGAGAAAAGCAATCCTGTTGAAAGGAAAAACGATTGTTAATATGTTTTTTGAAGACTCTACAAGAACAAAAATTAGTTTTACGCTAGCTGAAAGAAGACTTGGGGCAGATAGTATTAATTTTTCTTCATCAACGAGTAGTGTGAAAAAAGGAGAAACTTTAAAAGATACCATTCAAAACATTGATGCAATGAAAATAGACGGAGCTGTTATTAGACACGGACACCCTGGATCGGCATTAAAATTAACTGAATATATAGATGGTTCTGTTATTAATGCAGGAGATGGATCTCATGAACACCCTACACAAGCTATTCTAGATATGGTAACATTAAAGGAAAAATTTGGTAAGATCAAAAATTTAAAAGTGGGTATTATAGGAGATATTCTAAATAGCAGGGTGGCAAGAAGTGATATTTTTGCTCTTCAAAAATTAGGAGCTGAGATTGTAGTTTGTGGTCCTAGTACATTACTACCAAGTAATGCAAAACAATTAGGAGTAAATATTACGCATAACATTGATGAAGTTTTAAATTGGTGTGATGTAGTAATTGGACTACGTATTCAGCTTGAAAGAATGCATTTAGGTCGCATTCCATCTAAAAGAGAGTATCATAGCGAGTTTGGCTTGACTTACGAAAGAGTAAGTAAATTAAAGAAGGATGTAGTTATTATGCATCCAGGTCCTATGAACAGAGGAGTAGAAATTGATAGTAAAGTTGCAGATTCAGATAATGCAGTCATCCTTGACCAAGTATTGAATGGCGTAGCATCAAGAATGTCTATTCTCTATCTTCTACTAGGAGATAAATCGGAAAAATTATGATAGATAATCAAAATACAAAAAAATTATTGTTAAAAGGTGGTAGAATAATTGATCCATTCTCGAAAAAAACATTTATTGGAGATTTGTTAGTTCAAAATGGTACAATTTCTAGAATTGCAGATTCCATACCATCAAGAGGGAAAGATTATAATGTGGTTGACTGTAAAGGTTTAATTATTACTCATGGTTTTTGCGATATTCATGTACATTTTAGAGAACCAGGAAGAGAAGATAAGGAAAATTTAGCATCAGGATCTATAGCTGCAATTGCAGGAGGATTCACACAGGTTTGTACAATGCCAAATACAGATCCAGTTATTGATTCCCCGGAGCATATATATTATATAGCAAGTAAGAGTAAAAATCTACCTATCGATATTTTTCCAATTGGCTCAGTTTCAAAAAATTTAGAAGGTGAACATCTTACGGAAATGATGTTAATGAAGAAGAATGGTGCGATTGCTTTTACTGATGATGGAATGTCAATACAAAATCCTCAATTTATGAGCTTAGCATTAAGATATGCTCAAATGATTGATGTTCCTATTCTAAACCATTCTGAAGATATCTATTTAAGAAATGATGGCGTTATGAATGCAAGTAAAACATCAAGCAATTTAGGTCTAAAAGGAAATACAAGTTTAGCTGAAGCGATAATGGTTTATAGAGATTTATTATTAGCGTCATCTTTAAATGCTAGACTACATGTCCTCCATGTTTCTACAAAAGAAGCTGTTGATTTAATTAAACAATTTAAATCTAAAGATAATCTTATTACTTCTGAGGTTTCTCCTCATCACCTCTACTTCTCAGATGAAGATATTGAAGATTTTAATACAAATCTAAAGGTTGGCCCACCAATTAGAGGAAAAGCTGATAGAAAGAAGCTTATTGAAGGTATTAAGAGTGGTATAATTGATTGTATTGCTACAGATCATGCTCCACATAGG
>JAAZXT010000036.1 GCA_014240005.1 Fidelibacterota bacterium
AAAAAAATCAAAGAGAAAAACTATTTTTTTAAAATGAGTAAATATCAATCAGAGTTAATCAAAAAGATTGAAAGTGACGAGCTATCTATACAGCCTAAAAGTAGAAAAAATGAAGTATTAGGGTTTTTAAAACAAGATTTATCTGATTTATGTATATCTAGACCAAAGTCTAGGTTAGAATGGGGTATTGAGATTCCATTTGACAAAGATTATGTAACATATGTATGGTTTGATGCACTTATTAACTACATCTCTGCTCCAAAGTATTCGGAAGATAATAACACTTTTGATTTACATTGGCCTGCTGATGTTCATTTAATAGGTAAAGATATCTTAATTACACATTCAGTATACTGGCCTACAATGTTGATGTCACTAAATTTGCCGTTGCCAAAAGCTATTTTTGCACATGGATGGTGGTTAACTGATGAGAAAAAAATGAGCAAATCTCTTGGGAATATTATTAATCCTTTGATATTAATTGACGAATTTGGCGTTGATTCAGTTAGATATTATTTAATGAGTGAGATGGTGTTAGGTTTAGACGCTACTTTCTCAATGGATTCTTTCGTCAAAAAATATAATAGTGATTTAGCAAATGACTTGGGCAACCTAGTAAGTCGAGTATGTACGTTGATTAGTAATAATTTTGACGATAAAATGCCTAGCTATAAAAGTAAAGAGAGTGACTTATCAAAAAGCTTCGATGCTATTGATATAAAGAAGCATTTAGATCATTTTCAAATGGATAGCCTTCTTCATGAAGTTATGAATTTTGTCAGATCTGTGAATGGTTATATGGAAAAAAATCAGCCATGGAAACTCGTGAAAGAAGATAAAGAGTCAGCTGGACATATTTTATATCATGCAGCAGAATCTTTAAGAGTAGCTGCCATTATGCTTTCTCCTGTTATGCCAGGAAAGTCTAAAGAAATACTAATAGCCTTAGGAACTACAGACTTTAAATTGGATTGGGGAGCTTTAAAGCCTGGTGATAAAATTTCCAAAGGAGACCCAATTTTTCCGAGAATTGTCCAATGACATTGATTGATACGCATGCTCACCTATATTATGATCAGATGTATAATAATCTGGATACAGTTTTAGATGAAGCAAGTAAGAATGACGTTAAAAAAATTGTATGTATTGGAACTGACTTAAATACATCCAAGCAATCTGTCGATATAGCAAACACATATGATAATGTTTATGCTGCAGTCGGTATTCATCCTCATGATTCAAAAGATGTTACCAGAGATTATATAAAAGACCTTGAAACTCTTGCGCTTAGTAGTAAAAAGGTCGTTGCTATAGGTGAAATAGGCATTGATCATTATAGAAATATATCTCCAAAAGATATTCAAGAGAATGTGATGATAGAGCAGATGGAATTAGCTAAATCATTGTCTTTACCAATTATTTTCCATAATCGAGATGCAGATAAAGATATTTTAGAGGTTCTTAAAAATCACCCATTTGACAGAGCGTTGGCCCATTGCTATTCAAGTGGTATAAGTTTTGCTGAACAACTACTTGGTCTAAATGTTCTACTATCTTTTTCAGGTAACGTGACATTCAAAAACTCTATTAACCAGTCTGCAATTCAAAATATTGCACTCAAAGATTTTGTATTAGAAACAGATTGTCCTTTTTTAGCTCCCCAACCATTTCGAGGTAAACCAAATGAGCCAAAATATGTTAAAGATATAGCATTGTTCGTATCAGATTTGCTAGATATTGAATTTGAAGAAATAGCAAAGCAAACGACAAATAACGCTGAAGTATTTTTTAAAATATAATGGTATTTGCTAAGAAAAAATGGGGTCAAAATTTTCTTGTAGATAATAATCTATTAGATAAAATCATTAAGACAATTGATATTACTGCTGAAGAGAATGTATTAGAGATTGGTCCGGGCCAAGGGGCCTTAAGTGAAAAGTTAGTTGATGTTGCAAAGAGTTTATCTATGGTAGAGATAGATCCTGATTTAATTAAAATTTTAGAGGTACATGAAAAGTTATCAGGCTTAAAGATTATCAATCAAGATATCTTAAAAGTAGATTTAGATAGTTTAGAGATTGATTCTCCAGTAGTGGTAGGTAACATACCTTACAATATTACCTCTCCAATTATTTTTTGGTTAATTGACCATCTAGATAGTTGGGATAGGGCATATTTGATGGTGCAGAAAGAAGTTGCTCAACGCTTAACAGGAAAGATAGGCACAAAAGATTATAGTCGAGTGACTGTTATGACCCGTTTGTTTTTTGATATTAAAATTTGTTTTTCTATTTCGCCTAATGTCTTTATTCCTAGACCAAAAGTACAATCTGCGTTTATTTCCATTGAAAAAAGATCAGATTTTAATAAGAATGATGTAAATATTAAAAAATTCAGTCAAGTAGTAAGGATGGCTTTTAATCAGAGAAGAAAAATGTTAAGAAATTCATTATCGACACTCAATATTGACTTAGATGTCTGTAAAGTAGATTTTAAGAGAAGACCAGAGCAGTTAACGGTCAGCGAATTTATTGACATATCTAATAATATTATATGATAATTGGCATTTCTCATTTTTATCGTTAAGTTTCCGCACTATGATAGAAGTAAATATAAAAGACAATGAATCGCTTGAAAGAGCGTTAAGACGTTTCAAAAAGAAATGGGAACGTTCTGGCGTGCTTAAAGATGTAAAAAGAAAAGCTTTTTACGAAAAACCAAGCGTCACAAAAAGAATTGCAAAAAAACAAACTATTCGCAGAGCTATTAGACTAGCAAAATTCAATAATTAGTCTGATAACTCCTCTTTCTATTTTCCAAAAAATGTTCTAATCTCCGATATGCTTATAAGAAGTGCATCAGGACTCAGAGGTATTGTCAAAGATGATTTCAGTTCAGCAATGATTGATCAATATATTGCGTCATTTATTTCCAATCAAAATATTACTTCATGTGTCATTGGAAGAGACGGTAGGCCTTCTGGTAAAGAAATATCACAATGGGTTATCGATGCTCTAACTAAATATGGAGTCAATGTAGATAACTGTGATTTAGCAACAACTCCAACTATACAGTTAATGACAGAAAAAGATAAATATGATGGCGGAATTGTGATTACAGCTAGTCATAATCCAACTGAATATAATGGATTAAAATTTCTTCAAAAAAATGGGACATTTTTATCGCCAGATCAATGTAATACATTATTTTTAGCTGTAGATAGTAAAATTGTCCTGAATAAAGCAGAAGTAATTGGTAAGGTATCAGCCTATAGTTCTGGAAACGAAGAGCATATTGCTAAAGTATTTTCTGCTAAATGTATTCAATCTGATGCTATTCGTTCTAAAAATTTTAAAGTAGTTATAGATGCAGTGAATGGTGGAGGCTCAACTATTTTACCGCAACTATGTAAAGATCTAGGGTGTGATATAACAACAATTAATTGTAATGGCGATGGTAATTTTACACGAGTTGCCGAACCGCTTTCTTCTAGTCTAAATGATTTAGAAAAGAAGGTTGTAGAAGTTGGAGCAGATATTGGTTTTGCTACTGATCCAGATGGAGATAGGCTATCAATTGTTTCTAATAAAGGAGTAGCAATAGGAGAAGAGTATACGCTAGCATTAGCAACGATGAATTATTGTTCTGGTATAGATGGTAAGGAAGTTTTAGTCACTAATTTGTCTACCTCACAACTCACAGAAGACGTAGTCAATGCATCAAACAATGTTTTATTGCGATCTAAAATAGGCGAGGCAAATGTTGTTGAACTAATGGAAAAAAATAATGCAAATATGGGTGGAGAAGGTAATGGTGGTGTTATTTTAAGAGAAGTACATTTAGGTAGAGACTCTGCAGTAGCAATAGGAATGATATTAAATCTATTAACTAATATAGATAAGTCCATTAATGAAATTGTTGCTGAGATGACAAGCTATCATTTAATAAAAGATAAAATTGAATTAGCTGATAACAATAGTTTTAGTATTGATACTCTTGCGACTGTATTTAATTGTGACGAAATTAATCAGTTAGATGGCATAAAGTTTATTTGGAAAAAAGAACATAAGTGGGTTCATATTAGAAAATCAAATACAGAGCCTATAGTTCGCGTTTTTGCAGAAGCAGAAACACAAGAGGATGCCATAGAATTAGTTAACTACTTAAAAAACTCTTTATAATGAAACTGTTAGATACAAAATATTCTCCAAGCATTTTAGAAAAAAAATGGTATGATTACTGGATGGAAAAGAAATATTTTTCTTCATCACCGCTAGAAGATAAGGAGAATTATACTATTGTAATTCCACCACCTAATGTTACTGGTAAGTTGACAATGGGGCATGTATTAAACAATACAATACAAGATATACTCAGTAGAAAAGCAAGAATGGAAGGGAAAAATGTATCTTGGATTCCTGGGACAGATCATGCATCTATAGCTACGGAGTCAAAAGTAGCTAAAATGCTAGAAGATAAAGGAATTAATAAGAAAGATATTTCTAGAGAGGAATTTTTAACTCATGCATGGGAATGGAAAGAAAAATATGGTGGGATTATTCTCGAACAACAGCAAAAGCTAGGGAATTCATGTGATTGGGATAAACTTACTTTTACAATGGATGAAGACTATTCTAATGCTGTCTTAGAATCATTTGTAAGATTATATAATAAAGGCCTAATTCATAAAGGAAATAGATTAGTTAACTGGTGCCCAAAATCTCAAACCGCCTTAAGCGATGAAGAGGTTATCTTTAAGGAAGTTGAAGGAAAGTTGTGGTACATAAAATATAAAATTGAAGATTCTGATACATTTATTGAAATTGCTACTACCAGACCAGAAACAATGCTTGGTGACGCTGCTATAGCAGTGAATCCATCAGATAAAAGATTTAAATCTTTGATTGGTAAGAATGCAATTTTACCTCTGGTGAATAAAACTATTCCAATTATTGCAGACAAAATGGTTGACACTGAATTTGGTACAGGTTGCGTTAAAATAACACCGGCTCATGATCCCAATGATTATAATGTAGGTATTACTCATGCACTTGATATGTTAAATATTATGAATCCAGATGGATCAATTAATTCTAATGCTCCTGATAAATATGTTGGATTGACTAGAGAAAAGGCTAGAAAGAAAATTATTAATGACTTAGAAACAGAAGGTTTTTTATTAAAAGAAGAAGACTATCTTCATAAGGTAGGGTACTCTGAAAGAGGCGATGTCCCAATAGAATACTATTTATCTAATCAGTGGTTCTTAAAGATGAAAGAACTTGCAAAACCTGCTACAGAAGTTGTTAAATCTGGTGAAATAAAGTTTCATCCAAATCATTGGGTAAAAACATATAATCATTGGATGGACAATATTCAGGATTGGTGTATTAGTCGCCAATTATATTGGGGTCATCGTATTCCAGTATGGTATAAAAAAGGTTCTGATCATAGCAAACAAGAGAATTGGTATGTATCTATAACTCCTCCTGAAGATATTGAAAATTGGGAGCAGGATGAAGATGTTCTAGATACATGGTTTAGTTCATGGCTGTGGCCATTTGGGGTTCATGGTTGGCCTAATAATGAAAAATTGGTGAAACAATATTATCCAACCGATATATTGGTGACTGGTCCAGATATTATATTTTTCTGGGTAGCAAGAATGATTATTTCTGGCATAGAATTCTTAGATGAAATCCCGTTTAAAGATGTTTATTTCACTAGCATTTTACGAGATAGTACCGGAAGAAAATTAAGTAAATCTCTCGGAAATTCACCAGACCCAATCGAATTATTTGAAAAATATGGTACAGATGCAACTAGATTTTCAATCATGCTAATGTCTCCACAAGGATCTGATGTTTATTTCTCTGAAAATGGATTAGAAATAGGCAGAAATTTTATGAATAAAATTTGGAATGCTAGCAGATTCATTATGATTAATCATGATAAAGATTTTAGTAATACTCTAGATAGAGATTCGTTGGATATATATGATAAATGGATACTTTCAAAATTAGATACTACTCTTAAGAAAGTAAATGTTCATTATAGTAATTATCAATTTAATGAAGCAATAAAAGTCATCTATGATTTTACATGGAATGAATTTTGTAATTGGTATATTGAAATTGCTAAAATCAAATTTAATAGCTCAGATAAATCAGAAAAAAATAATACATTTCTTGTTGCAAAAGAGGTATTGAAGAAAGTCTTATTAATATTGCATCCAATTGCTCCATTTATAACTGAAGAAATATGGAGTTATTTAAAAAATGATTCAGATAAAGATATTATTATATCCTCTTGGCCAACAATTGGTTCAGGTAATCTACAATATGATGAAGCTAGAATTGTATCTCTAAAAGAGATTGTAGTTGCCATTCGCACAATTCGATCAGAATTAAACGTTGCTCCTACTCAAAAAATTAGTGCATCAATTTCTATTAAAAATGTTGCGGATGAATCTTTATTTGATAGTTTAAAAAGTATGATTATGGTTTTAACTAATCTAGAAAACTTAAATATTGAAATAAATCTAGATAAACCTAAGCAATCTGCAGTTGGTATATGTAAAAATTGTGTCGTATATGTACCATTAGGTGATTTAGTTGATCCTAAGGAAGAAATGCTAAAATTGAATAAAAGATTACAAGATATAGAAGGTTTTATTGCAGTAATTGAAACAAAATTGAGTAATAAGGCGTTTACAGATAAAGCACCTGAAAAAATTGTCAATCATGAAAAAAGTAAATTAGATGATTTTATCTTTGAAAGAGAAAAAATAATTGCCAATATTGAGATGTTGAAATGAAAAAATTATTAATAGCAATATTCGCACTAAATATCCTGCTTGCTCAAGAAGTAGAATCAATCCAAACAAACAGAACGCTAACAATTTATAAAGATAGCTTTGCTATCATAAAAGAACCAATTTTATGGAATTTAAAAGATGGAAAGAATATTACATTTTTTAATAATCTTTCACCAAATATTGTGTTTGATTCACCTTTATTAAATATTCAAGGCGTAGAAGTTGGGTCTCAAACATTAAATAAAAATTTTTATTCTACGGATTCTTATCTGAAAAAAAATATTGGGTCATTAGTAGAAGTGAAACCAATAAATGATTCGGTAGTGCAAGGAGCTTTATTAGATATTAATTCTTCATCTATCTCTATCAATACAAATAAAGGACTTATAATTTTTCAAAGATCTAGAGTGGAATATATTTCACTGAAATCAAAGCAAGTGCAGAATAAATTTACTCCACAAATTTCATGGGAAATTTTCTCTGAAGGGCTAGATAGTATTACTGCAGAATTAACTTATTTAAGTTCAGGATTTAGTTGGAAGCCAGTGTATAAGCTACAGTTAAGTGATAGCGATTCTACTGCAGCTCTTAGTATAGATGCTGAGGTAGTTAATGGGTCTAATATGAATTTATTGGGAGTAGATATAAAAGTTGTAGAAGGTTTAGTCCCTGTAGGCAGCAGTAGTAAAGCTAGAAATATGCCGATGGTTGCTTCTAGAGGAATGACCATGTCAGAAAAAACTAAAGAGTTAGGAGATTTTTATATTTTCGATTTAGGTACTAATTTAAATTTAAGAGCTCTTGAGACAATTCAGTTTCCTTTAATGCCTAAAACAGAGATTGGGTATGAAAAAAAATATATTTTTAAAAATTCAGAACGTGATCAGAGAGATGAGCCATTAAGTATTGAAATTTCTTTTCAAAACTCTAAAGAGAATAATCTAGAATTACCTTTACCATCCGGAGTAATATATCTATATGAAAAAAATATGAATGGGGAGCTATCTTTTATTGGTAAAAATAGCTTAAGTCAGTTATATAAAGGTGGTAACGCTGTATTAGATGCAGGAAAAGCATTTGATATTATAGGTAAACGTAGAATTCTAAATTTTGATCGTCAAAATAATAGTGAGGAATCAACTATATCGCTTCAAATAATGAATACTTCCAATGAGCCTATAAAAGTCAAAGCTATTGAAAAAATTGTTGGAGATTGGGTGATTAAAGAATCTTCAAGTATGTATATAAAAGATGATGCATCTACTATTTACTTTCCATTAGAAATCCAACCTAATAGCTCAGAGCTTATTACATATACATATCGAAAAGAATGGAAGTAATGTCCATTTATGGAATTCAATAATCCTTCTAATTTATTAGAAACTCCTATTCAATATATTAAGGGCGTTGGTCCAAGAAGAGCCCAGGTTTTAGAATCTCTTAATATTCATACTATTAAAGATTTATTATATTATTTTCCAAGAAAGTATCTAGATAGAACATCAATTCAGCTAATAGGTTCTATAAAAACAAACACTGAAGTGAATATTGTAGGTAGAGTTAAATCGATTAACTTAAGGAAAATGAAACGCGGTAATTTTTTGACAGCCACACTTGCAGATCATACTGGCTCTGTTCGATTGATGTGGTTTAATGGATCAGATTATATCTATCAATCTTTAAAAGAAAAAGATTTATTGGCTGTTCATGGTAAAGTCGCTGACTATAAAGGAAATGTTCAAATTGTTCATCCTGAATACGACAAATTGAATGCGAATGAAATATCTCTTAGTACTGGATTTGTAATTCCTGTTTATCCTTTGACCGAAGATTTAAAGAAATCAGGTCTTGATAATAGAAATTTAAGAAAAATTATTTATCTTGCCTTAGAATCTCTCGATGATATTGAAGACCATTTTGACAACAAACAGCAGGATGATTTTAAAATTTGCTCTCTAGATTCTGCATTGAGGAATATTCATTTTACTAATAGTGTTGATAAATTAAATGAATCAATTCATAGGCTTAAATTTGATGAACATTTTTTCTTACAAATTCTTCTAGCTTTAAGAAAAAAGAAAATAAAGGAAAACCGTTTTACTCCGATAAGTTTTAAGACTAAATATTATAATCAAATATTAAAAAATTTAAGTTTCGAATTAACTGATAGTCAGAAACGAGTTCTTAGAGAGATCATTGATGATTTTTTATCAGAAAATCCAATGAATCGTATGATCCAAGGAGATGTTGGTTGCGGGAAAACAATCGTTTCAATTTTAGCTTCATCTGTTGTAGTTGAAAATGATTATCAAGTTGCGATAATGGCACCTACTGACTTACTAGCAAAACAATTATATAAAATTTTTAAAATAGAATATGAAAAACTTGGAGTTGAATGCTCATTATTGGTCGGTAGCTTGAAGAGCAAAGAAAAAAAAGTAGTCTTAGAATCTATTAAAGAAGGTGAATCAAAGATAGTTGTGGGTACTCATGCACTATTTCAAAAAGATGTAGTATTTCAAAATCTAGGATTATCTATTATAGATGAGCAACATAGATTTGGGGTAAATCAAAGACAACTACTATTGAAAAAATCTGCTGTCCCCAATTTAATGGCAATGACAGCGACACCAATCCCGAGAACGTTGGCTATAACATATAATGGAGATATGGATTTATCAATTATTGATGAATTGCCAAAAAATAGACCAGATGTATTTACGTCCCATATTGAAAAAAATAACTTAGATACTGCTTATAATTTTATTCGCGAAAAAATAACAATAGGAGGACAAGCAATAGTTGTATATCCGCTCATTGAAGAAACTGAGAAGCAAGATCTTGATGCAGCATCTGAATCGTATGATTTATTGACCCAAAATATTTTTCCAGACTTAACTGTTGGATTAATGCATGGGAAATTAGATCCAGATCAAAAAAATAAAGTAATGCAACAATTCATGAATCATGAAATTCAGATTTTAGTATCAACTACAGTAGTGGAAGTGGGTATTGATAACCCAAATGCTTCTGTTATACTAATCAATAATTGTGAACGATTTGGACTAAGTCAATTGCACCAACTAAGAGGAAGGGTGGGCAGAGGAAAGCTAACAAGTTACTGTATACTCTGCAGTGACAGTGAATCTCCAAATACAAAACAACGTTTAAGCATATTAACTAAAAGTAGAAATGGATTTGAGATTGCTGATGAAGATTTAAAATTAAGAGGTCCAGGAGAATTCTTTGGTGAAAGACAAAGCGGATTTATTAAATTTAGAATTGCCGATTTAACTACTGATGGACCAATCATTAGAGATGCTAGAATGAAAGCTTTTGATATTATTCATAATGATGCAAATTTAGAGGCTCCAATCAATAGTTTGATTAAGCAGAGATTTGATAATGAATATTTAAAATTATTTTTGAAAACAACCGTTAATTAGAGGGGAAAAAATGACAACAAAACCTTATACAGAAAAACAACTTTTTGATTCACTGATTTCTCAATCAGTATATGGCGTTTGGATTGCTTTAGGAAAAATACAAAATCCAATGACCAATGAGATGTCGGTAGATTTAACACAAGCATCTATCCAAATTGATATGTTAGATATGATAAATAGTAGAATGCATGCTAGTCTTACTGATCAAGAGAAAGAATACTTCGAGAAAGTTTTATCAGAATTAAAAATGAATTATGTAGAAGTTGAAAAGACTGAAGATGCAAAACCTGTAGAAGTAGAAGCTGCAACTAGTTCAGAAGATAGCGATGATTCAAGCTCTGAAGAATAATCTAAATTTTTTTCTTAATTATTCTTTGGCATTAGAAAGGTTCTTAGCAACTCTTGTTTTTTTCATAACCTTTGCAGTTTATTTTTCTACGATGGCACCAACAGTATCTTTCTGGGATACTGGTGAATTTATCGCTACGTCTCATATATTAGGAATACCTCATCCGCCAGGCAGTCCATTATTCTTACTGATTGGTAAACTATTCACATTGATTCCAATTAGTTCAGATATCGCTTTTCGTATGAACATTTTTTCTCCATTGATTAGCGCTGCTACGATTAGTCTATTATTCCTTATTTGTAACCAATTTATTGATAGACTTGATAGCAAAGATGATGTAAAGCATTTTAAAATGTGGTCTTCATTAACCGCATCATTAACATTTGCTTTTACTCATAGCCATTGGTTTAATGCTGTTGAAACTGAAGTATATGCATTAAGCGGTTTCATGACAGCGTTAGTAGTGTATTTAATCTTAATGTGGTCCAAGTATAAAGAAAAAGAGCATAGCACGATGTACTTGATGGGAATTGTTTATGTCATTGGTTTAGCTACGGGGGTACATCTATTAAATTTGCTCACGATTCCTTTCATAGGGTTAATTATCTACTTTTCTACTTCTAATTTTTCAACTAAAAATTTAATAGTTACATTAAGCTTGTCGCTACTAACCTTTATTGTAATACAGAATGTTATTATTAAAGGATTTCCTACTATTGTATCAAAAATAGGCTTTGAAGGCTTATTGTTGCTTATGGGGACGTTATTCTATTTTTTATATAGCAGCATTAAAAATAAGAAGACAATTTCATCACTTATTTATACGTCTTTATTTTTAATTATTATTGGATATTCGACCTATTTGACAATTTTTATTCGATCAGGGCAAAATCCTAATATTGATGAAGCAAATCCTGAGACAATAATAGAAGCTACTTCTTATTTAAATCGTGATCAGTACGGTTCAATGTCATTGCTCCCAAGAAAATTTAACAATCTTCCGTCAAAAATTTCTGTAGTAGGTAGTCCTGAATACCCAGATTTTGAATTTTCTAGTAGGCAAGACTACAACTATATGACATACAATATATCTGAGCAGGCAAGTTTTCTTTGGGCCTATCAGATCAATAAAATGTATATCAGATATTTCTTATGGCAATTTGCTGGTAAGGGACCTAGTAATGATTCCTTTGTGTCTGATTTTGGGGCATTACCTAAACAAGATGGCGTAGATTGGAGGCAATTTGGATTGCCACTGGCATTGATTATGGGATTATTTGGAGCATATTTTCATTTTAGAAAAAATAAGTATGATGCATTCTCATTGCTTGTATTGTTTATCATGACAGGGATTGCAATTATTTTCTATTTAAATCAAGATAACCCTCAAGCAAGAGAAAGAGATTATTCTTATGTTGCTAGCTTTATGACATTTGCAATATGGATATCTATAGGAATCTTTAATACGATTAATTATATAAGTGATACTTTGCTAGAAAAATCTATCAAGCTAAAAGCCTCTTATTTTATGATTTCTATGTTCTTAGTTTTTATTCCATTGAGAATGTTAATTGCAAACTATGATGAGCATGATAGAACTGGTAATTATATTGCTTGGGATATGGCCTATAATATGCTACAAACATGTGAGCCAAATGCAATTTTTTTTACTAATGGCGACAATGACACCTTTCCTGTATGGTATTTGCAAGAAGTAGAAAAAATTAGAACGGATGTAAAAGTAGTAAATTTAAGTTTATTAAATACGCCATGGTACGTTACTCAGCTTAGAGACAAAGACAATCCTTTTATTATAATGAATGATAATGAAATAAAAAATTTAGATTTTAAAAGATGGTCAACTAGCACAATTTCTGTTGGTGCCCCCGTTGATGATTTAAATCCTGATGGCATTATTGAATGGGAATTACAACCAACTTATCTTGATGTAGCATTACGTATTCAAGATTTAATGGTACTTAGAATTATCAAAGATAATAATTGGAATCGACCAGTATATTTTGCTGTTACA
>JAAZXT010000024.1 GCA_014240005.1 Fidelibacterota bacterium
CCGCATATTCATCTGCTAAATTTGCATTACATGGATTTTTTGATAGCTTACGATTGGAAGTGGCTAAGCACCATATCAGCATTACCTTAGTTGCACCTGGAAGAGTCCAGACTAATGTTGGTATGAATGCATTGACAGGGACTGGAATAGCCTATGGAAAGAATGATAGAGGCCATGATAAGGGATTATCTGTAGAGAAAGCAGCCCATCAAATTGTCAATGCGATTCATAGAAAAAAAAGATTAGCGATTATTGCAAAATGGAACGACATTGCATGGCTTGGAGTGATTATAAATAAATTTTTCCCTAGTTTTTATATCTTTCTGGCAAAAAGAATAAACGCATAACATATTAAACATGAAGTATTCTATTCTAGAAGATCCAAGATATAATCATTTAGCACAGCCTAAATCAATTCTATTTAAGATTTTATCATTTGTTTTTGATTTATATGCTAATACAACGTTGACATTTTATATACCAGTTAAAGTGATTGGAAGAGAAAATATTCCAAAGGATACTCCCTTTATTTTTGCAAGTAATCATAATAGTCACATGGATATTGCCGTGTTAGCATATTCAACGCGATTAGGCTATGAACGCTTTGGATTTTTAGCGGCAAAAGATTATTGGTTTGATAATGATTTTAGACGAAAATTTTTTAAAAATTTTATTAATCTAATTCCATTAAGTAGAAGAAAGAATCCAGAGTCTCTTGATTTAGAAGATACGTTTACTTTATCAAAAGGATTTGTCGCGTTAAATAATAATATTATTATGTTTCCAGAAGGTTCTAGGGGAGAGCCTGGAGTGTTACAGCGCTTTAGAAAAGGGACAGCAAAGTTTTCAATGGGATTAAATATTCCTATTCTTCCTGCAGCAATCATTGGTACTGAAAAAGCATGGCCTAAAGGTAAGCGTTTTATGAGACCTACTAACATTACTATTAAGATTCTTCCTCCAATAGAACCAAAAGATAGGTCAAAGCTTACTGAAAAGGCATACAATAAAGAACTATCATCTCAGACAAAAAAATTAGAAAAAGTGATTACAAAAGCTTTGAAAGATTTAGAGAAGAAGTAATTAAGCATTGGTAATAGTTATAATTGTACCTTCTGCATTTAAAGAAGAATTATAACTTGTTAATGCGCTGGTTGCTGGACCCGATACAACATTTCCGTTGAAATCAAAAATTGAACCATGATTTTCACCTTGGAAACTACAGGGTAAATTATTATTTGTACTATCAATATTGACAGCATTTCCTTGATGAGTACAATTTCTAGAAAGTGCTCTTACTCCCGTATTGCTTGTACGTAAAACAATAATGCCTTTATTATCAAACGTATCACTACCGCTTAATGCAATTCCACTTCCTACCGATTGTAGTGTGGTATAAATTTTTGAGATATCAATAGTAATTGTTCCTGTAGCAGCATCATAGCTATATCCAGTGCCAGTATTGTCACCACCACCAGTATCACCACCACCAGTATCACCGCCACCAGTATCACCACCACCAGGATCTTCAGGTCCTGTTGGAGATCCACCACCACAAGCTTGTAAGATAAAAGCTGTACTTCCAATCATGGTTAATGTGGTTGCTTGTTTCATGAAATCACGACGTGATGGATCGGAGGGTTTGTCCGTATTACATTCACACGCACATGAATCAATTTTTTTTGGTAACTTAGTTTTATTCATATTGGTGTTAAAATTTACTATTAAAATATGCTATCTAAAACAAAACTTATATTATTAACAATCTTTTTATTATCCTCTACGATAAAAGCACAATCTGTTGTCACTCAAGAAGCCTATGACAATAGATTTACTCCACCAGAAATTGGATTACCAGATAATATGCCCTATGTAAAATCTATCATATGGGGAAAAGAAGGAGTATTTAGAAAATTAGATATTGGACCTGATACGAGAATAGAAGAATTAAAGCTTAGGCGTGAAATGTTGAAACATCACCAATGGATAGGTATCTTAACTTTAGCTGGGTTGGCTTATCAGTATGATGTAGGAAAAAAATTATATGATGGAAATGATAGTGATTATTGGGATAAGCACTATGATCGTCATAAAGCAATGGGATACTTTACCTATGCTACTTATATGACCGGTGCATCTCTTTCTATTTTTGCACCCCCTGCTAGAAAATATGATAATAATTTTTCATCTATTAAATTTCATCGCACAATGGCAATCCTTCACTTTTCTGCAATGATGGCACAACCATTTTTAGCCAAAGCAGCAGTAAAGGATGGTAAAA
>JAAZXT010000009.1 GCA_014240005.1 Fidelibacterota bacterium
AAAACGAGCATTATAGTTTAATTTCCAATTTTGAGTCACATTGACACTAGTATTAGTATTAACCCAAAAGTTTTCAATAGTATTTAAAGGATTAATTTTATTGACGGTATAGCTAAGTCCTATTCTGCTCTGCCAAGTATTATTTGATAAGTCTGTTAAGAATTCTTTCGTTCGATCTGAAAATTCTTTTTCAGATTTTTCTTCTGGATTATTTGTTTTGCTTCGCAACGTAAAATTCGTTGCTAATCTTATACCTGTTAATCTGGGTGAATTATCTAATTCATTGATTCTAGTTTGAGTTAAATCATCAAATTTGTATAAATCGTGTGTTAAGTTAGCATCTATAGAAACACCATTTTTCAAATTGCTTCTAATTGATGAACTGATATTAGATACTTTGAATTGTTCTGCATTAAAATTATATCCACTTGATATGCCCCATGAAAGAATATTAATCTTTTCTTCTTTATCGCCATCTTTAATTTTTGCTTGAAAAACATTTCCCAAAGATAGGCTTAATCTTTTAGTGCTCGTAGTAGGAGTAGATCCAATAATAGAACTATTAAAATAATCATAATATTCATCGTTGAATGATTGGAAATAGTTATCATTGTTTAAATAGTCTGGAGAAAAGTTAAAGCGCATGCTTGGAGTCATCACATGTCTGACAGACTGAATTTTATTAAATCGTATTGGTAAGATACCATAAATTTTAGTAGATAATGATAGTCCTACATTGCCTGTTGTTCTATTTTTAATATCCTCTTCATATCTGAAACTGACAGAATCTGTTTCATCGTACTCTGCCACTCTATATCGGTTGACAAAATCTGAATTCAATCTAATGCTTGGATTAATAGCGAGATATTTGAAGGCAGTAAAAGGCGCATTAATAGAGAAAGCATTTTTAAGCATTGCATCCAATTTATTTGAACTTTTAGGATTACCAGAATCATTTTGTTTCCATACATAAGATACATTTCCATTTGTATCTATAGCTTCTTCTGCTTCATAGAAATTTTTAGAATTATTTACTATGCGTGAATTATAATCCCATTGAATATTTCCTACCCATGAATCTTGAGAAATATTTTTGAATAATTTTCTTCTAGCAACTCTAAAATTTATAGAAGGTAATGTGCTAGTATCTTCCGTGATAGTAGACGCTAAGCTAGAAGGAGCTTGGTAGAAAGAAGAGCTAATATCCACTTTACTTTTAGACATTAAATCTTGCTTATTAGAAGCATTGACACTGATAGATACATTAGACGTTTTCCATCTTTTAGTATAGGTAATATTTGATATTGCTTGTTGGTTAAGTCTTTTAATTGGGTCGATACTTGTTTCTCTGTTGTATTCTCCATTGCTATAATAGCTAGCTGAACCTCGAAAAGTTTGATTATTCCTTAGGATTTGATTGTGATTCCAATTAAAAGAATAATCAGTTTTATTATTTTTACCAATTTGTGCAATATCACTTTCACCAGATCCTAAATGTTTTCGAATTTCAAAATTTAACATTCCATTAAAACGATAGCGATCTCGATATTGATTCTTTGATTTAAGTATCACTCCTTGCCTATCTGCAAAGATGAGAGAGTTTTCAGATCCTATATAATCATTTGGAGCAAAATAATATCCTAATCCATCTAGGTAGTTTCCACGATTTTCAGATGCCCCAAAAGATGGCATAATCCATCCAGATCTTCTGTCATTAGATGAGTGTGGAAAGATAGCAATTGGGATACCTATAATCGGAACGCCACCAATAAAAATACTTAATGGTTTAGCAATCACTTTGTCTCCGTAAATAATTTTTACCTGCTTGCTGCCAAGATAGAATTTAGATGGATCACATGAAGTAAATATACAGTCATCAATATAAAAAGTGCTATCTGTCACGCTCGTAATTTGACTTCCCATGTACACATTTTCTTGTACGCGACTTTCTCCCATGAGTACTTTACCTTTTCTAGATTTAATATTGTATACCATGGTATCACCAGTCATTGGCTCACGATTATTTTCTATAAGTATAGGTTTATTGATTTCTTCTTCATTAAATGGATTATCACTGAAAGCTTCTAGGATATTAGTACTCCAATCCACATTAATATGTGCAGCAGATAAATCCATATTATCATGGAAAATTTTTACTAGTCCATACATTTCAGAGATCTTGCTCTCTACTTCAAATTCTACTCTATCTGCAGCATAGTCAATTTCTTCTTGGACATTTTGATTAGAGGCATTTGGAGTGTATCGACCAATTGTACCTCCTTGAGCTATTAATTTTTTTGCAGATTCATTTTTAATATCTAAAATAATTTTATCTCCAGATACTTCATTGATGCCATCGTAAAGAGAATCATTATAGAGGTGAATTAAGGTAGAAGCCATTCCTACCATTTCTATATTTTGAATTTCATCATTTTTAAGACTAGCAAAAATAATTTCACCTTTTAAGATATCTTCATTTTCTATTGCTTGTAGTTGATTCTCAATTTTCTCATATCCAGAATTTTGTGAAAAAATTATGCCGTTTGATAATACCTCTAATGAATGCAAGGATTCGTCTTTGAAATCTAATATCATTTTATCGCCATATATTTTATTGGTATTCTGTTCGTTGATTTCACAATTGTCGATCAAAGTCATTTGATTAGAAGTTTGGTCCAAAGTGGCGTTGTCTGCACTAATTAGTCGAGAACCATTTTTGATTTTAATGTTACCATACATTGAGAAAAATTCAGTATCACTATTATATGAAAGAGAATCACAGTAAATCATTTGATTAGGCTGTTCAATAGAGACATTACCATATAAATTTGTTATTGGAGTTTGATTAGATTGAGTCGCAAAAGTACCTTTTAAAATAGTATCTGTTTTCTGAAAAATAATATTTCCATCTAATTGTGTAATTGTTTCAGATTGAATAACAGAAGATGTGAGCGTATCAGCTTGTTTGAGTAATAGTTTGTCCTGGCTAAACAGAAAAGAAGATAGCAAGAGTAAAACAAATCCTTTTTTAACCATATAATCTTTAACGAATCTTATTGATTTTTGTTTCATCTTTGTAAAGTAGAAATCTAATGTATAAATTGCTACAATGTTAGAGAATCTGTTAAATAGCATTTCTAGTAATCCAGCATACTTAGCTGTAACCATTGTTTTGATGGCAATGATTGCATTTAGCGTGGTAAAGCGTTTATTTAAATTGGTGACACTAGGGATTACATTACTCATTCTTTATTATGCCTATATTATATTTACTGGCCAACCATTGCCAGACTTAGACAACATTCAAAGTCAAGTACAAGAACAAGTACAAGAACTTCAAGAGTCTGCTAAGAGCACAGTTAAAGATAATGTTGATAATGTGTTGAAACCCTTGCAGGATAAAACAGCTCTACTAAAAGATAATTTAAAATAAAGGAATTTATATGTTTCAAGATGGATTACTAAAAGACCAAACAATTGTCATTACCGGAGGCGGTACTGGTTTAGGAAAAAGTATGTCTAGGCGATTTGGAGAGCTTGGCGCAAACATTGTTATTAGCGGAAGAAGAGCAGAGGTATTAGAAGAAACTGCCCAGGAATTTTCTGAGCTAGGTATTAATGTATTAACGTGCCCGGGTGACGTAAGAAAATTAGAAGATGTAGAGTTAATGACTAAGCAAGCAATCGATAAATTTGGGAAGATTGATAACCTGCTAAATAATGCAGCAGGTAATTTTATTTCTCCAACAGAAATGCTGAGTCCTAATGCATTTAAAACAGTTATTGATATTGTATTAATGGGAACATGGAATTGTATTAGCACTATTGGTAAAGAGATGATTAAGAATAAGAAAGGGAATGTCTTAAGTATTGTTACTACCTATGCATGGACAGGTTCACCTTTTGTGGTACCGTCTGCAGCTGGGAAAGCAGGCGTACTAGCAATGACTCGATCTTTAGCTGTAGAATGGGGTAAGCATAATATCAGATTTAATGCAATTGCACCTGGCCCATTTCCAACAGAAGGAGCTTGGTCACGTTTAATGCCACCAGGTTTTGATGATTACGAAGAAGGCATGAAAAATAAAATTCCAATGAAAAGATTTGGTGAACGTCATGAGCTTGAAAATCTAGCATCATATCTTATGAGTGATGGATCTGCCTATATCAACGGTGAAGTAGTTACTATTGATGGGGGTGAATGGATTGCTGGGGCAGCTGAATTTAGCGATTTAACGAAACTACCAGATTCTATGTGGAAAGCCATGGCAGAACGAAGAAAGAAAAAATAGATGTTTAGCTTAAAAGAAAAGACAGCCATTGTTTCTGGTGGTTCCAAAGGAATTGGTAAGGCAATTGCGTTGAAATATGCAGAAGCAGGAGCTAATGTTGTGATTTGTAGTCGGAAAAAAGATAATTTAGATAGTGCCGTATCAGAAGCTAAATCATCTGGATTAAATATCATCGGAATTGAATGTAATACAGGTGATATGGAGTCAATAAAAAATGTTGTTAATCAAACCATAAGTCAGTTTGGGAAAGTAGATATTTTAGTTAATAATGCGGCAGCTAATCCTTATTATGGTCCTATTCTTAAATCACAAGATAGCCATTGGGAAAAAATTTGGGATATTAACGTAAAAGGATATTTTAATTTTATAAAAGCTTGTAGTGCATCTATGGAACAACACAAATATGGTAAGATTATTAATGTCGCATCTGTTGCAGCAAAAACTCCATTGGATGGTTTAGGGGTTTATAATATTAGTAAAGCTGCAGTGGTAATGTTAACTAAGGTGTTGGCTAAAGAAATGGCGACATCTAATATTCAAGTTAATACTTTGGCTCCCGGCTTAATTAAAACTGATTTTAGTAGAGCATTATGGGAAGATGAGTCAGTGTATAATGAAATTATTAAGTCGATTCCACAAGCAAGAATGGGAGAGCCAAAAGATCTATCTGGTATGGCCCTATATTTGGCCTCTGATGCTTCTGATTTTATTACAGGATCAATGTTTACAGTTGATGGTGGCTTGACTACTTAGTCAGTTAGCCAATTATAAAAACTATCAATATGTTCAAAAGTATACGATCCTGTTGCTTTTAGTCTATTCATATCATTATGCCCATTATAAACCAAAGCACAATCAATACCTAAAGATTGAGAAACACTAAAGTCTAATACGCTATCTCCAATAATAATCGTTTCAGATGCAGGGATATCCACGCCCATCATCAGCTCACTTCCCTCATATTCTTTTCCATAACCTGAAGGTGTACTACTTATGCCCACAATATTTTCTAAATAGTGTTGCAAATCAAAAAATCCTACTTGTTCTGTTAATTTTTCCTGCATTGTAGCAGACAAAATACTTTGCACAGTGTTTGTTTTACTGATTTTAATGATTGTTTCTTTTGCAAATGGTTGAAGAGCCAAGGTTCTAAATTGTTTTGAAAAACTATCGTGAAATTCTTTATTGGTATCTTCAAATGATTCATTATCAAAATTAAATCCAACAGATTCATAAAACGTTTTAATAGGAAAAAGAAACTTTTCTCGATATTGTTGAATGCTAATCTTAGGAATATTACGCTTGCTACCCGATTGATTAAGAAGGGCTACACAAAGTGCAGTGTCATTTAACAAAGTCCCATTCCAATCCCATATTATATGCTTATATTTCATGGATTTGAAAATAGATAAAAAAATTAGATTAATAAAGAAAAGACTTACCAAAGAGTTACCTGGTTGGGGTAGTCAAAAAAAAATGGCCGTTATGTCAATCAACACTGTGACAAAACTAGCGTTCTATCCACCTCAAAATGCAAAGCTAGCAGCAGTAGCTATTATATTGTTTGAAGAAGATAGTAAATTAAAATTTTTTTTAACGCGAAGAACATCAAACGTAGATCATCATAAAGGACAAATCTCTTTGCCTGGTGGTGCACAAGATAAAGGAGAATCATTTCAAGAGACTTCGTTGCGTGAGAGCCAGGAAGAAATTGGGATTGATATTGATTTAGAGTTAATTGGTCAATTAACATCGCTATATGCTCCAGTTTCTGGATTTTTAATTCATCCCTATGTTTGGTATTCAAAAGACAGGCCAAGTACAATAATCAATGAGAATGAAGTCGAATCAATACACGATATTGAACTCGATGAATTACAAGATAGTAATACTTTATCTACTAAAGGTATTAAAATCAAAGGCATGAGTGTAGATGTACCTAGTTTTAAATTTAACAGTTGTACCTCTTGGGGTGCAACTGCAATGATTTTATCAGAATTAAAAGACTCTTTAGCTGAAATCTAATTCAGTATTACAATTGGAGCATGATCTCGTTGATTTAGCATCAACTTCTTCAAAACAGGTTGGACATTTATTTTCTATCATAGAAGTATTGTCTGTTGGCACTGTTGCTTGTTCTGCTGATGCTGCTGACCACATATATGATACACCTGCTAACGTTAGTAAATAAGCCATCACTTCAATAGCACTTGGATTCCCATTCCAACCAAATAATCCTTTAGCGAATACACCAATACCACCTTTTTCATGTAATAAAGGATAGCTACCATCTAAATTCAGTGCAGGGTTGACGTCCCAAATAGGACCAGGATAATAAATTAAACCAGCTTCTTCAAATTCATGTATTCCATAGGCCACCAATCCTGCTGCAACAAAAATAAGGAGAATAGAAGTAACATTAAAAAATGTTTTTAATGGCACTTTTTTCCCTTGAATAAATATTGCATAACCAAGAAAAATAGCAATCAATACCCCTATCAATGAGGTCACAAGAGACAGTCCGCCATCTTTAATGTAGATCCCATATAAAAAGAGTACAGTTTCTATTCCTTCTCTAAATACAGATAAAAATGCAAGCACAAATAAACCTTGAGCAACATTTTTATTGCTATCCATTACTGCCGATGCTTGGTTTTCTAAGCTTTCAGATACATTCTTATTTCTTGCCATCCATACAATCATTGTTGATAATAGTACAGCTGCTAGAATCATTACTGTGCCTTCAAAAATTTCTTCTGCTTTTCCAGAGAATCCACCTAAGAGTATTTGAAATACAATTGCAAACACTACACTAGCTGCTAGTGCTGCAAATACACCTCCTTGAATACTTGCTTTCAAATGCATTTTACCTGTCTTAGATATGAAGGTATATAAAATACCAACAATTAATGCAGCCTCGAGTGTTTCTCTGAACGTTATAAGTAGTTCTGCCATGATATACTTTCCTTAATTTGATTAATTGAGATTGATTCTCAATAAATCATGGTATGAATATATGGATATTTTTTTGATTGGTCAATTTGATAAAACCCTCATTTTTATAATGAGGGTTTTGGTAGTGAAGTAATTAGCTATTCAACAATCATATAGCCACGCATAGATCCTGCATGTGCGATATAAGTACAAACATATAAGTACTTACCTGGCTTTGTTGGTGCTGTAAATTCTACAGACATTTCTTCTTGTTTATCAGCTAATGGAGTCATTGCTAAAATTCTTCCATCGGCATATGGCTCTCCATCATTCCCTTCTGCTAATTGAATAATCATTGGTGCAGCAGATTCGTCCTTTAAGATGACGACATTATGTAGCATTGCTCCCGGAAAATCAGATGGAGTATTATTCTTTATTACTACTTTAACTTTTGATCCAGCTTTAACAGTAAATTCTTCTACATCATACTTCATTTCAGAACCTAATGAACTAATATTCACTACTGTTGTTTCAGCAGTAGACCCACCACCGCATGCAATTAATAGCAAGATTGATGTGATTGTAAATATTTTGTTAAACATATTTGTTTCCCCTTATTTGAACTTTGGAAAGAGCTTATTGAGCTATTTCATGTATTATTTGTCATTATACCTAAATTATAGGCTGGCTAATTTTATAACAGAATAAATCTAGTAGCAAACGATTAGTATCTCAGAATTTCGATGTTATTGCCTGAACGATCTTTGATATATACAGATACCGATCCATCACGATGAGTAACAGGATTTCCATAACTTTTGACATCATCTTTTAGAATTGCAAAATGGAAAGGGTGTTGATCTGGTAACACTAATGCTAGTTTTATATTTTCAAATTCAAGCATTGCCCAAGATTCATCCTGATAGAGAATATCGCAGCTAAAATTATCTGTATACCATGTTACTGATTTAGCGATATCATCGGTACAAAGTGCTAAATGGTCTATAATCTCTTTTTTCATAAGATTGCTAGTGAATATTAAGAAAACTATATGTATTTTGATAGGAGTATGAATGATAAAATCCCAATT
>JAAZXT010000008.1 GCA_014240005.1 Fidelibacterota bacterium
AATAATTATTATTTAAAATACTCTTGCAATGGTTTCACACTGACTTGATCTAAATGTGACATGGCTGCTATAGCCGCCTTTGCACCTGCGAGAGTGGTGATAGTTAGAATATTTTTCATCACCGACGTCTTCCCTATAGCCTCTTCATCATATCTCGATTGAGCGCCTAGTGGAGTATTAATTACCAAATGAATATTATCATTTAGGATTTCATCTACTACATTTGGACGACCTTCTCCAACTTTAAAAATGGAAGTACATTCAATGCCATTTTCTGTAAAAAAGTCTGCAGTTCCCTTTGTAGCAATGATCGTAAAATTAAGTGTCGCAAGATCTCTGATAATTGGAAGCGCTCTCTTTTTATCTATATCGCTAATAGAAACAAATGCCGTCCCTTCATTGGGCACAGTATACCCATCTGATTGCATCGCTTTTAAAAATGCCATACCCGGTTCACTATCTATTCCCATTACTTCACCTGTAGATTTCATTTCTGGTCCCAAAAATACTTTTTCATTTTTGAATTTTTTAAATGGAAGTACTGCCTTTTTAACAGCAATATGATTAAAATTATTTTCTTCTAGATTAAAATCTTTTAGTTTTTTACCTACTGATAATTGAGCAGCAATATTTGCTAATGGAACATTGCTATACTTACTGACAAAGGGGACTGTTCTACTTGATCTTGGATTCACTTCCAGTACGTAAGCTTCATTCCCTTTAACTGCAAATTGTAAATTAATTAATCCGATAACATTTAACTCTAATGCTAGTTTTGTAGTCATATCAATAATATCTTTTTTAATTTTATCGCTCATATCATAAGGAGGTATTACGCAAGACGAGTCTCCAGAATGGACTCCAGCCTCTTCAATATGTTGCATAATGCCTGCAATAAATACTTCTTTTCCGTCACATAAAGCATCAACATCAAACTCAAATGCATTCTCAATAAATTGATCAATAAGTATTGGGTGATCATTTGTTGCTTCAGCAGAACGGAATACATAATCCACGAGTTGCTCTTTATTATACACAATTTGCATAGCTCTTCCACCTAGAACATAGCTTGGTCTCACTAGTACTGGGAATTGAGCAACTTCAGAAAAATTGATAATTTCATCATAGTTTTTTGCAATACAATATTCTGGGATTTGAATTTTTAATTTTTTGATTATTCTGGCAAACTCTTCTCTATTTTCAGCTAAATCAATACTTGCTGATGATGTGCCCAATATTTTTACACCTTCTTTTGTTAGTTGTTCTGCAATCTTTAAAGGTGTTTGCCCTCCAAATTGTACAAGGACTCCATCAGGTTTTTCAAATTCAATAATATTCATAATATCTTCAAAGGTAATTGGCTCAAAATATAACCTGTCAGCTAAATCAAAATCTGTGGAAACAGTTTCTGGGTTACAGTTGACCATAATTGATTTAAACCCAGCCTCTCTAAGGCCATATACAGCTTGAACGCAGCAATAATCAAATTCAATGCCTTGCCCTATACGATTTGGTCCACCACCCAGAATCATTACTTTTGGTCCATTAAGCGGTTGAATATCATCGGTAGATTCATAGGTAGAATATGAATATGGTGTTTCTGCATTAAACTCACCAGCACAAGTATCTACTACCTTATAAACAGGTTTTAAATTTCTTTCATTTCTAATTGTTCTAATTTCAGCAGGCGTATGATTGGTTAATGCTCCTACTTGTATGTCTGAAAATCCATTTTTCTTAAGTAGCTCTAAATCATCTAAAGAATTATGATGATTTTCTAAATAAACAATCTCTGAAATCTCATTTAAAAACCAGGGATCAATCCCTGTATTGTTATGAATTTCTTCAATAGTAAATTCTTGTTTAATGGCCTCTTTTACTTTTAAAATTCTGAAAGCACTTCCATCGTTCAAGGATGATATATCTAATGAACGATAGCGTTTAATGTCTGGGTCTTCATTTCTTGGATCCTTAGTAGAAAATCCTGGCAAATTTAGTTCTAAGGATCGAAATGCTTTTTGAAATGACTCTCTAAATGTCCTACCAATAGACATCGCTTCACCCACAGATTGCATTTGTACTCCTAATTTACCAGAAGCAGAAGAAAATTTTTCAAAATCAAATCTTGGCACTTTGGTCACGATATAATCAATAGTTGGTTCGAAAGCAGCTAGCGTTTTATTTGTAATATCATTTTTTAATTCATCTAATGAATATCCAACTGCTAATTTGGCAGCTATTTTTGCAATAGGAAAACCTGTGGCTTTTGAAGCAAGAGCAGATGAACGACTTACTCTAGGATTCATCTCAATAATTACCATTCTACCATCTTTTGGATTTACAGCAAACTGCACATTAGATCCGCCTGTATCAACTCCAATTTTTCTGATACATTGTATTGCTGCATTTCTCATATGCTGAAATTCTTTATCGGTTAAAGTCATTGCGGGGGCAACGGTAATTGAATCTCCTGTATGAATACCCATGGGATCTATATTTTCAATAGAACAAATAATAATAACATTGTCATTAGGGTCGCGGATTAGTTCTAATTCATATTCTTTCCAACCCAATAAGTATTCTTCAACTAATACTTGGCCTGTAGGACTTTCTTTTAACCCTTTTCCTACAGATTCTTCAAATTCTTCTTCATTATACGCTACAGATCCTCCTGAACCGCCAAGAGTAAAAGATGGTCTAATAATGGCAGGTAAAGTAACATTACTTAGAAGCTCTCTTCCTTCTTCTAACGATTGAATGATGTGCCCATATGGTAAATCTAAACCAATTTCTAACATTGCTTCTTTAAATTTTTCTCTACTTTCAGCTGTTTCAATTGCTTGCTTATTAGCTCCAATTAGTTCTACATTATATTTTTCTAATATCCCCTTATCATCTAAATCCATTGCTACATTTAAAGCCGTTTGTCCACCTACAGTAGGTAAAATAGCGTCTGGTTTTTCTTTTTGAATAATTGCTTCAACATATTCTGTTGTAATGGGCTCAATATATGTTCTATCTGAAAATTGAGGATCTGTCATAATGGTAGCAGGATTAGAATTAATTAATACGACCGTATACCCTTCCTCTTTCAGCGCTTTAATGGCTTGTGTACCTGAATAATCAAATTCACAGCCTTGTCCAATCACAATTGGGCCTGCCCCAATTACTAAAATTGTGTTAATATCAGTTCTCTTGGGCATTTGAATCCATCATTTTAAAGAAATTATCAAATACATATCTTGCATCATGCGGCCCAGGACTGGCTTCTGGATGATACTGTACAGAATATGCTTGCACATCTTCACACGCAAGGCCTGCAATCGTATTATCATTAAGATGTGTATGGGTTACTGTAATATTAGACGCTAACGAATCATTGCTTACTGCAAAACCATGATTTTGTGATGTAATTTCAATTTTATTAGTTTTTAAATTTTTTACAGGTTGATTAATTCCTCTATGACCAAATTTCATTTTAAATGTTTTAGCTTCTAGAGCTAATGCCAGAATTTGATGCCCAAGACAAATACCAAACATTGGTTTTTCTCCTAGTAATTTTTTTACTGTTTCAATTCCATATGATACAGCGGCAGGGTCTCCTGGGCCATTAGAAAGAAATATACCATCAGGATTGTAATTCAATATTTCATCCGAACTAACGGAAGCAGGGAAAATAGTTACTTCAGAATCATTTTCTAGTAATATATCATATATATTACTCTTCATTCCATAGTCAATGGCTGCAATTTTATATTTTGGATTCTCTACATTACATAAAGTAGTTTTTTCTTTCCTAGAAACCTCTTTTGCTAAATCTAAACCTTCCATTGACGGAACATTTTGTATTTTTTGAGCTAAGCTATCAATATCAAAATCTTTTGTAGAAATAATTCCTCTCATTGCTCCATTGTCTCTAATATGCACAGTAAGAGCTCGGGTATCAATGTCTTGTATACCAATAACTTTATTAGACTTTAGAAATGAACCTAATGAATTGCTAGATCTCCAATTAGAGGGAGATAGTGCTTCATTTTTAACAATAAAGCCTGAAGCATATACTCTTGAAGATTCTCCATCTGATTCATTAGTCCCATAGTTACCAATATGTGGACTACACATGACAATCATTTGTTTTGCGTAAGAAGGGTCTGTTAAAATTTCTTGGTATCCGGTCATTCCAGTATTGAAACATACCTCACCAGAAGTTTCCCCCAATGTACCAAGACTTTTTCCTTTAAAAAAAAGGCCATCCTCTAAATATAGGATAGCCTTTTGTTCTTTTTGCATGCCTGATTTTATATCATATAATTGAAAATTAAAACCTTATTTTTTTCCCACTCTCCATTGTCTTAACAGCAAGAATAGTCAATAAGACACAAAACACGATAATAAATGCCACCGAATTAATAAATGGGGCGTCAGAAATTCCTAAGGTTGAGTATCGTAAAGCATTGATAGTATAAAAAATAGGATTGATTTTGCTAATTGCAATACCCCAAGTTGGCAAATCATTAACAGAATAAAAAATTCCTCCTAAAAAACTTAAGGGAGTAAGAACAAAGTTTTGAATTAATGACAACTGGTCCCATGAATCAGACATTTGTCCCATAAAGAGACCAAGACTAGAGAAAGACCAGGACACAATAAAGATTATAAATAAAGTTGAAATTGGATCTTGAACACTCATTCCTGCCATCAAACAAATTAACAAAATAAGAAAGCCATTAACAAAACCACGAACAGCTCCACCAATAATAAATGAGATTGATAATTCTAAACTTGAAAGTGGAGTAATAAGCAATTCAGGAAGTGTTTGTAATAGTTTCATTTGCAACATTGATGATGCCGTATTAGCTACAGAATTAGTTATAACATTCATCATCAATAATCCAGGAAGAATATACATTTTATAAGACACTCCAGGAGCAATAGGATCTATACGACTTTCGAGCGCTACACCAAATACAAAAATATATAAGAGCGTTGTTATAACCCCAGGAATAATTGTTTGCTTCCAAACAGTAAAAAATCGCAATACCTCTCTTGAAGAAAGTGTATAAAATCCAACCCAATTTTTAATCATCTAACTTTCTCCCTGTTAATGCTAAAAACACATCCTCTAGTTTTGATTTGTTGGTGGATGCTTTAAGATTAGATACAGTATCTTCAGCAACAAGTTTGCCACTATTGATAATACCAACTCTTTCACATAATAATTCTGCTTCATCAATATAGTGAGTAGTTAATAAAATTGTTTTTCCTTCTTTATGCAATTCTTGTAAAAAATCCCAAAGATTATGTCTTAATGCCACATCAACTCCTGCTGTAGGTTCATCAAGAATTAAAATTTCAGGGTCATGAACTAAAGATCTTGCAATTTGCAAACGCCTTTTCATTCCTCCTGATAATTGACGCATTTTTTTATCTTTATGACTATATAAGCCAACTTTATGAAGTATAAAGTTAATGCGTTCTTCAGCATCTTTTCTTTTGATACCATAAAAACCTGCTTGAAAATATAGTAGTTGTTCTACAGGGAAAAACCAATCATTGCTAATCTCTTGTGGAGCAATTCCAATTTGAGATCTTGCATATCGAAATTCAGATACTATGTCTTTGTCAAAAACTTTAATATTCCCTTCTGTAGGTTTTACAAGACTTGTAATTGCATTAATTGTAGTAGATTTTCCTGCACCATTTGGTCCGAGTAAGCCATAAAACTCGCCTTTTTTGATTGATAAATCAATACCCTGTAAAGCATAAACAGTTTCATCGTATTTCTTATGCAGGTTTTTAATATTAATGGCTATTTCATTCATGATGTGGCTCAATTTTATATATTTTACCAGAGAATTCAACTATATAAATTTCATTATTAATATCTTGACTAAATGATGATATCATATGTTGTTCAGACCCAAGAAGAGGTTCTGTAATTTCTTGAACTATATTTTTTAATGGATCTAACGCCCAAATTTTCCCAGTACAAAAGTCTGAAAAAATATATAATCCATATAAGCTTTTAATTTGATCTCCTCTATATATATAACCACCAGTAACAGAGCATCCAGAAACATTTTCTTGTTTAATTCCCATTAAACTGAATGGGTAGTTTGCATCACTGGGGTATTCAAATATTGGATTGATAAAACCCTCTTTATCACATCCTGGTTCAGGATAACAATGATTTCCCTCCATTATATTCCATCCAAAGTTTCCTCCATTTTCTCCAAACTCTAAATAATTGATTTCTTCCCAGAGATATTGCCCAACATCTCCCATATAAATATCACCATTGTTGTTGTCGAAAGAAAACCGCCATACATTACGTAAACCATAAGCCCATATTTCACTTTTTATATCTGAATCATTATTTTTTTTATGCAAAACCAAAGGATTGTCATTAGGAATTAAATAACTTCCATCGTCTTGCGGATCAATGCGTAAAATAGAGCCAAAAAAATTATGTAAATTTTGTGCATTACCATATGGATCACCTGAAGCGCCCCCATCTCCAAATGATATATATAAATAATTGTCTATTGGATTAAAATCTAGATGACTCCCATTGTGATTATTAAATGGTTGTTCAAAATAGATTAGTTTTTTTTCTGACTCTATATCTACTTCATCTTTGTTTTCTGATAAGCGAAATCGTGACACTACAGAATAATTTTCAGTATCAATATATGACACATAAAAAAATCCATTAGATTGAAAATTTGGATCAAATACCATACCTAATAATCCACGTTCATCTGGAGTAACACTCACACTAATCTTTTTACTTAAATCAAGAAATAATGATTTATTTTGCAAATTGTTAATTAAATAAATTTTTCCAGTCTGCTCAACAGCATACATTTTGTTTGTTGCAGGTTCAAAAACAGCAAAAACGGGACGATTAAGATTTTCAGCTATTATGACTGATTTTATATCATTGATTTCTTGTGTAAAAAGTATAGAAATAGAGAACAGAAAATAATATTTAAGAATTTTGTTCATCTAATAAGGAGCTTAATTTATTTTCATTAATAATCTTTATATTTAGCGCTTGAGCTTTATCGGCTTTGGAGCCTGCATTTTCTCCCATAACTAAAAAATTTGTTTTAGATGAAATAGCACTTGCTACTTTAGCGCCTTTTCTTTCTAACAACTCCTTTATCTGATTGCGTTTATAATTCTTAAAACTACCAGTAATCACAAATGTAACATCTTTTAATTCTTTAGAATTTCTAAAAACGGTTTTATTAATTTTTACTCCACTATTTAGACAATTTTTTATAGTCTCTCTATTAGAAGGGCTATTAAAAAACCCTATAATTGATTTTGCAACAATTAAACCTACGCCATCAATTGCTTCAAGATCTTCTAAGGAAGAAGTGGAAAGCTTTTTAATAGAAGACTCGCAATGTATATCTAATATTTTTGAAATATGTTGTCCAACATTAGGTATACCCAGGGCAAATACAAACCTGGGAAAGGTGGTATCTTTGGATTCGTTAATAGCATTAATTAGATTGTTCGCAGACTTTTCCTGGAATCGATCTAAAATAACTAAATCAGAATATGATAGATTAAATAAGTCATCTATTTTTTGAATAAGATTGCTATGCATTAATTGTTCAACAATCTGAACTCCTAGACCATCAATATTCATAGCATTTTTTGAACAAAAATGCTCTATTGATCCTTGTAGCTTTGCTTTACAAGATAAATTTTCACATCTATATGCAGCTTCGCCTTCTATACGACTAATTATTGATTGACATGAAGGACAATTATGGCTTGCTATATTAAATTTGACTGTATTTTTAGGTCGTTTTTTCAATATAATTTTTGAAATTTTTGGTATAACATCGCCTGATCGCTGTACAATCGCGTAATCATTAATTCTAATATCTTTTTTATCAATTTCATCCTGATTATGCAATGTGGCACTGCTAATCATTGCTCCTGAGATTTCTACTTCTTTAATTTTTGCTACAGGGGTAACCACTCCTGTACGACCTACTTGGAGCACTATATCTAATATTTGGGTTTCTGCATCTTTTGATTTGAATTTCGCGGCAATTGCCCATCGTGGAGACCGCGCTCTTTCTCCTAAATTAGACCTTAATAAATAGTTATCAACTTTTATAACAGAGCCGTCAATTTCATAAGGAATGCTTTCTCTTTTATGTTCTAAATCTCGATGATATGCAATCATGTCACCAATAGTATCAATTTTTTTTGCTAAAGGATTTACTGGTAGGCCTATAGATTTTAAATAGGATAACATGTCCCAATGGCTATTAATATCTAGGCCTTTACTGGTCCCAAGTTCATAACAAAATATAGACAATTTTCTTTTTGCTGTAACATGGGGGTCTAGCTGCCTAACACTTCCCGCTGCTGCATTTCTAGCATTTGCAAACAACTTTTCATCTTCTTGAGATCTCATTTGATTTAATTTTATAAAATCAGATTTTAGCATAAAAATTTCACCTCTAATTTCTATAAACTCTGGATGACTATTCTTGCTATCCCTTAAAACCATAGGAACAGCATTAATTGTTTTAATATTATGCGTAATATCTTCCCCCGTATAGCCGTCGCCTCTAGTAAGTGCGCGTACTAAATTTCCACTTTCATAAATCAGTGACACTCCTAAACCATCAATCTTTGGCTCCGCAATGTAAGAGGTACTTTCTTGTTCTAACCACTTATTAATTCTTTGAGTGAAATCATGAATTTCTTGCTCATTAATAGCATTTGACAAAGATAGCATTGGTGTATCATGACTATAATTCTGAAAACCGCTTTTTATAGGGTGACCTACCCTTTGTGTGGGGGATGAGGGCTGTATTAATTCTGAATTATCTTTTTCTAAAGACTCTAGCTCTCTAAATAAATTGTCATATTCCGCATCGCTTAAATACGGTTGATCTAAAACATAATATGCATAATTATGTTCGTTAATCTTGTCGGTTAGATGCTTTATTTTTTCTTTAATTTTTGATTCCATAATATTCCTAAAAATCCAACTACAATCATGATTAATAATAATTGGATTCTAAATTTATTGATTCTAATTGAATTAGCATACATTTTGAATTCATCTTTTGCAATGTCATCAAAATCAAATGACCACACTAATAAGCCATCTGAAATAGACTCTGCATTATTGTGACGAACAATCCCAGGCAAATTAATATTGAATTGAAAGTAATCATTCATTAATGCTGTATTCTTTTTAAAGTCTTTCTCATATGTATCAATAAATATTGTAATTTCTTTAAAAAAATTTTTTGGTAATGTGTTTGCAATGGGTTTTAAAGCGTCTTTCAAAATTATTGAAGAATCTTTATCAAATTTCTCTATCAATTTTCTTTCTGTGGCATACTCAAAATATGAATCTATTTGATTATTAATTTTTTCTGTAAAAATAGTGCTGAGTTTGGTACTCTTATCATATTCTTTTAAGCTAGTTTGAATAATATATTTTTTAGCTGGGGCAATCCAAGACAACGAATCTGCTTCTATATCTAGAAATTCTACAACAGAGGGATACTTGTCATCAATCGCTAGGCTATTGATTGTAGAATTAAAGTGGTAGTTATCCCAAAAAAAATATTCACTTTTACTGACATCAATATCATAGATTAAACTTTCACTATTAGTAAAACTCATTTTTTGATTGATAGGTTCAGTAATAATAGTCTCTTTTTCCCAATTCAAACTATCTGAACGAATACTATTACTTTTATCCAATGAAATCATTGTACTAGACCATTTAATTAAATCAGTATTTTCTGGATGTAAAAAATCGTGATTTTCTAAATCTGCTTTATCTCCGATAGAACTATATTTAATAGAATATTTTCCGCTTGATAATACAGATATATGTATCAAGTTTTCAACACACGCTGTAAGTAGCATGCATGCTATTATTAAAAATGCTTTTCTCATTTTTTATGAAATTACTGTGAAATCTTTAGATGTTTGATTGAGCACAATACAGCTATCATCTGTGACGACAATATCATCTTCAATGCGTACGCCACCTACATCTTCAAGATATATACCAGGTTCTACTGTCATTACATAGTTTGATTTCAAATGATCTGTACTGACTTTACTAAATCGAGGATTTTCATGTATTTCTAAGCCTAATGAATGTCCTAACCCATGATCAAAATATTTGCCATACCCAGCGTTGCTAATATGTCCTCTTGCAAGCGTATCAATCTCTTTACATGAAACTCCTGCTTTAATTCCTTCGATACTTTTTAATTGAGCTTCTAATACAATGTGATAAATTTCTTTTTGCTTTTCTGAATAGCCTTTAGTAGCAACCGTACGCGTCATATCTGCATGATAGCCTGCATACTTTGCTCCAGAATCAATAACTACTAATTCTCCTGGACCAATTTTTCTATCCGTTGGTCTTGCATGTGGCATAGCTGAATGGGGTCCACTACCAACAATAGGTGCAAACGCATCAGCATCAGAGTCTCCGTACTTACGATAAAGAAAAGATAGCTGATTACTAATTGTCTGCTCTTCTACACCAATCTTTACCATTGGGAATACTTCAGCAAAGGCTGTATCAGTAATCTCTACTGCGGTTTTAATTGCTTCAATTTCTTTATGATCTTTTTCCATCGCTAGCGTTTCTACGCATCCGACAAGGCTTTCCCATGTCACATGTGGTAAGATCGTACTAATATCTGAAAACATTTGGTGAGAAACACATTCGCCAGCAAATCCGATTTTTAACCCTCTTGATAAAAAATTATTATTCTTTATTACTTGTAAGTGTGGGATGCTATCAATGGTAATATTAGCACCTTTAACTTCATTTCTAGATTGAAAAACATATCTACCGTCTGTAATAAACTCACAACTATCAGGGGCCATCAACAAAGAACCGCTAGAACCGGTGAATCCACACAGGTATCTGATATGAGTAAGGTTGGTGACTAACATTCCATCTACATTTTTCTCTGCTAATACTGTACGCAATTTATCTTGTCTTCTTGTAAAATATTCTGTGCTCATTTTTGATCCTTTTTTTTATTAAGAGTCTTTAATAGTGTTTCGGCTTCTAAAATTTGTTTTTTTGTTTTTGCATGATTAATAATAGCATTCAAACTTCTTTTTGCTTGTATGGCTTTACCTTGTTGTATCATTAATTTGATATATGAAATTGTCACAATACTAGTATCTTTTTTAGTTTTTTTATACCTAGAAACAGGCTTGTAATCGAGAGCAATTTTTGGATTCAATCTTTTTAGTTCTTTTACTACTGTTTTCAATAAAGCAGGTTGGGAATTGTTAAGAATCTCAAACAATAAAAGATAAGCAGCATAATAATTTGCGTCATGTTCAACTACTGATACAAGATGTTTTTTTGCTTCTATAAGTTTTTTGCTATTAAAAGCTTTTTCGCCTTTAAGATAAGTACTGTGAATGTTTGCAATCATCTTCGACGTTCTTGAACCCATTGTTCAATATATTCTAAAGAAACCTTAACTGGGGTTCCGGGCCCAAATAATTTTCCTACGCCTATCTTAGATAATGCTTCACTATCTTCTTCTGGAATAATACCTCCACCAGTTACTAATACATTTTCTAATTTAGAATCTTCTATCAATTTCATAACCTTGGTAAAAATAGTCATGTGCGCACCAGATAAAATAGATAATGCAATAACATCTGCGCCTTCCTGAATGGCAACCCTAACAATGCTTTCAGGAGTTTGACGAAGCCCAAGATAAATGACATCCATACCTGCGTCACGATAAGCGGCAGCAAGCACTTTAATACCTCTGTCATGTCCATCAAGACCTGGCTTTGCCATTAAAATTCTAATTGGTGGATTTAAGCTCATAATAGATAGAATTTAACTAATCCAGACGTTTGATTCCCCTAATAAATCTCTTAACATAACAAGGAAATGATTACTGCTAGATACTCTGATTTTCTTTGATATAATTCTACGTGAAGATCCATCTTCGTTATTCATGTGTACAACAAATAAACTTTGTCCTGAATTATCCATAGCATGCTTGTGTACTTCATCTATAGTAGTTTTGGTAACATTTTTTCCAATTTTTATATTGATTTCTTTCAATTTTAAAACTTTTTTTGCATGATTAATAGGCACAACCTCATCTACTATAATTTTTAAATCAGAAAAATCATTTTGTGATGTAGAGTTGCCTACTAAGAATACAATATTGCCTTCATTAATAATTTCTTTATATTTTTCAAACGCGTCATGAAAAATAATTGCTTCTACTTGACCTCCTAAACAATCTAAATTAAAAAATGCCATCGGTTGATTTTTTTTATCATAATGGAGCTTAAAACTAGATACTGCTCCACCAATTCTAATTAGACTATCTTCTTTTAAATATTTTTTTTCAGTAAAATCATAATTACTTAATTCTTCTAATGTATCGGCATATTTTAACAATGGATTTCCTGATACATACAGACCTAAAACTTCTTTTTCTTTGCTTAGTTTTTCTTGATTCTCCCAATCCTCTATATTTGGTAAATTAGGCTGTTTAACTAGATTATCTTCATGAGAAAATAAATCAATTTGATTTTTATTTGATGCTTTGTCTACCTGCTGTCCATAACTAATAGCGCTATCTACGGATTCAAACAATTGTGCTCTATTAGGAGAAACAGAATCAAAAGCCCCCGCCAATATAAGACTCTCTAA
>JAAZXT010000007.1 GCA_014240005.1 Fidelibacterota bacterium
CTTCATCACACCAGCTAAATCTGCATGTCCAGGACGAGGCATTGTTACTTTTCTATGTTCTTTTTTTGGTGTGCCAACGGCCATTCTATCTTCCCAGTTTACCCAGTCTAAATTCTTGATTAATAAAGAGATTGGTGACCCTAGGGTAACTGCATGACGGACTCCAGAAAATATTTCTGCATAATCTTTCTCAATCTTCATACGACCGCCTCTACCGTGTCCCTGCATTCTTCGGATCAAATCTTTAGCAATATACTCTTCTGTAAGATTCATTCCAGCTGGTATGCCTTCAATAATCCCAATTAATCCTTTTCCATGCGACTCTCCCGCAGTCATATATGATATTTTTTTTAACATATTACTTTCTCCAATTGTTCTTTAATGGAATCCAATTTTTGGTCCACATTATAGGTAGTTTCTGTCCAAATTTCAATAGACTTAATAGCTTGAAAAATAAGCATCTCTAATCCATTAATTACCTGCTTTACGTTATCTTTGTGTTTGTCTAAAAATAATGTATGATGTGATGTATAAATTAAATCAATCAAAACAGTATTCTTATCCACTGAAATATCAAAGAAATCTTGTGTGTCTTCTTTTTCATACATCCCCAAAGGTGTTGTGTTTATTGCAATATCAAATTTAGCATCAGATTCCGTGCAGAGATAAATATCTGTATCACCTAGTCTTTGAGCATATGATTGTATTGCTTGTGCATTATCCATTGATTTATTTTTAATAGTAATCGATCTAGCGCCTCCATCAATTAATGCCTTAATAATCGTTTTTGCTGAACCTCCTGCGCCCAACACAAGGCAATGAGTTGATTCTATATTCACATTATTTTGCTTAAGAAGCATGTTAAATCCGTACAAGTCTGTATTATACCCTGTTAACATATTTTCTGTTCTTTTAACACAATTTATATTTCCTAAAATCTCTGCGCTCTTATCAAGCGTATCTAAGAACTCTAGTGCTGCCTCTTTATGAGGAATAGTGATATTGATTCCATTAAAATCGCCGCTTTTAAATCGATCAAAAAATGAAGATAAATTGTCATTAATCACTTCATATTTTTTGTATATATAGTCATTCAATCCGAATTCCTTAAATAGGATCCTCTGCAATTGAGGACTAATACTTTTTTCGACAGGAGAACCTATTAATCCTAAATTCATCGTTGAATCTCCTGTAATATATTAAAAAATCCAGGTAAGGAAATATCAATACAATCCGTATTATCGATGTCATACTCTCCAAATGCTACAATACTTAGTATAATAAATGCCATGGCAATACGATGATCATCAAACGATACAATCTTTGCCATCTTTGTTGGCTTTCCTCCCTCTACAACTAGATTATTTCCTTCTTCGTACGCATTAATGCCAAACAACTGCAAGTTCTTGATAATCGCATCGAGCCTGTTACTTTCTTTAAAGCGCAACTCCTCTACTTCATGAAATACTGTTTTACCATCTGCAAATGCTGCAATGACTGCTAAGATAGGAATCTCATCAATGATAGATGGAATCATTTCTGCTGGGATATTGGAACTCTTAATATCAGAGCCAATAAATTGTATATTACCGCAAGATTCTCCATTATTTATTGACTGATTAGATACTAAGCCTTGCACGCCCATTTTTTCAAGTACATCAATAAAGCCAGTGCGTGTCGGATTTAATAAAATGTTTTCTATAGTCAGGCTAGAGCCCTTTAATAAGACTGCTAATGCAATAAAAAAAGCTGCAGATGATGGGTCGGCAGGAATCTTCATTATAAAAGGCTGCAATAAATAAGAAAGTGGATCTATTTCAATACTATTACCACCTATTCTAATATCTGCTCCCATACTCTCTAACATAATTTCTGTATGATTCCTAGAATGCCTTAATTCTTTTACCGTGGATGTATCTTGCGATCCTAATCCAGCTAACAGTATTGCTGATTTTACCTGAGCGCTTGCAATAGGCATTTGATAGTTAATCTGATCTAACCCATTAGATGCATCAATATGTAATGGCAATAATCCATCATTTGATGTAATTATACATCCCATTTCAGCTAATGGTGTAATAACCCTGTTCATAGGTCTCTTTGATAATGACTCATCTCCTATTAATGAAAATGAAAGGTGTTGCGAGGATAATAATCCTGTTAATAATCGAGAAGTTGTACCAGAATTTCCACAATCAATTGGTTCTGTAGGATTTTTCAAAGTCGATCCTGTTACTACAATAGTATCTCCTTCTTTTTCTATTAATACTCCACATGATTGCATTGCTTTAATAGTAGATTGTAAATCTTCTCCATCATTTAAATTTGTAATAC
>JAAZXT010000006.1 GCA_014240005.1 Fidelibacterota bacterium
AGAATTAATCTTATCTTGATAAGAATGGGGATTTAAAAATCTAACTGTTGCAGCAATACTAGATAAAATAGAATTTCCATCTTGAGGAGTAAAACAAAATCCAGATATTTCATGTTCATTCTTAACATTAATGGAATCTTCAACTACAACTGTTTGATTTAAAATTCTTCCGTATAATCCTTGGTCTCTCCCAAAAGAAAATACCTTATTTGATGCTTTATGCTCAGTTAATGCAATTCTATCATTGTGATTCAACAACTCGATTATTTTTCCTCTAGAAATCGGTTCTTTAAGACGAAGATTAAACCAAACAGTATGCATATACTGAGTATTTACTTTTAAAGCCGAAGAAAAAAGATTCAAATCAAGATCCATCGTCTTAAATAATCCAGCAGCATCTTCAGCATGATGCGTTCCATAATCTTGATGAGAATGCGCATTGACTGTTGGTGCAGGCACATAACTACCTGTCTGGCTAATATCATTACTTCTACGAATACATACAAACTTACCCTCTAGAAGATTATCTGGTGCGCTACTTAATGCTATAGTATTAACTAGGCATGCAATATTATGTGTATTACATGATACAATTTGCAAAAATTGATCATCAGAACTGATGACATGATCGTTAATACCTCGTGCATACTTTTTACCAAAACCATTTTCACTACCTTGAGCTAAAAATCCTCTTACCTGATCAGTATATTTTTTGTAGTATTTTTCTTTGTTTGCAAGACCAGAACCGCCTGGAGTACAATCAATCACAACAGAACTTCTAGCAATAGCCTCTTCCAATGTAAATTCTGGTTCAAGACCAATAGATTTAAAAGCATCTATTTTATCTTCAAGTACAGATAACCTTGCACCTTTCTTTATTAAATTATCAATTTTTGGTTTGTCGCTGGTTAACGGGGAGTGCTTATGAAAGGTAATTTCATCAATACCTAGATTACTCTTTTGTTCACACAAAATTCCAATTAGTGGTTCACCAATCGTTCCGGTACCGACAATATGTACAATTTTTCTTTCCATTTTATTCATATCCCCCTAGAATAATTAAAAGTTAATTCAAAAAATATAGCAAATAATCATATTAAAAAATGTTTATTTATAAATTTTTTAGTTTTTTGATATTTAATACAAACCATACTAAGATAACTGTAAATACAACTAAAAATGCTGCTAAGAAATACTCTAAATAATTATACATAATTTTTCTCTTTATCTTCTAAGTACAAAACTTTCATTTTTAAAAATAGCATAGTGAACATAAGATTGGTAAAAGCAAATAAAGAAAATAAAAATGGTGACAATATTCCTGAGGGCTGTTTGGACATTCCCATTTGAGGATGAGATTGAATTTCAGCTGCCCAGAAGTTTACTGATGTAAATATGATAGGGATATCTAGAAATGCGATAATACCTATTATAGCAGAAATTAAAGCTACTCTTTGTCTATAAATTCCAACATTTCTTAAAATAAAATAACCTGCATAAATCACAAATAAAACCAATGTCGTAATCAATCTTGGCTCCCAAATCCATGGCTTTCCCCAAATCGGAGTAGCCCAAATTGGCCCTGTCAATAGTACAAGCCCTGTAAATATAGTACCAATTTCTGCTGCTGCATGTCCAATCCTATCATATTGAAGATTTCTAGAAAAAAGATATCCAAGACCTGAAAGCATCACAAGAAAATAAGATAGAAAGCCTGACCATGCCAAAGGAACATGAAGATAAAATATCTTTTGTGCCCATTCCTGATCGGGTACCATTGGAGTTAAAAATATAATCCATACCAAATTACATACCATTATAATAATTGATAATATAAATAAAGATAAATTCATTAGTATTTAATTAGCCTTTCAAAAAAATTAATTCCTAAAATCACTGCCATCAGTGCAAAAGTTAACAATAACAGTGCTGATTCCGCATAGAAAGATATCTCTAGTCCCAAACATAAAGCAATAAATATGTTTGAAGAATGAATCAAGAGAGGAACAATCATAGGAAATAAAATGAGTGGAAATAAGAAACTTCTTGTACTATTTAGAGAAGTCATTAAATAAATAAGTATTCCTAACCCAATTAGTCCCATATTAGATAACAAGCAAAGTATTAAAATTTTAAAAATCAAATCAATCTCTATTGCAGTCGATATCAAGCTATAAACCATAAAGATAAACAATTGTACGCCAAGCAAAATTAAAGAAAATGTGATTAATTTTGCTAAAAACACTAAATAATTTTCTGTCGGAGATGTATAAATTAAATCATATATACCTCTTTCTTTTTCACGTACAAACGAATTTTCAATTAATTTGATAGATACCAATGCAATTATAATCCAGAAGAATCCAGATAAAATAATAATCTCATTTAATTCAGATGGAGGAAACGAAAAAACTGAGAGCATTAAGCATGATAAAGAGAAAAATGTCATATAAAAAAGGTTGTTTGATGATTTCATCTCTAAAAGAAATTCATTTTTAATCAAATTCATTATCATAAAGCAACCTTCCCTTTATCTATTTTTATAGATTGATCGCAAATATCTGAAACATGATTAAAATTGTGTGTTGAAAAAATAATAGTCTTATTTTTTGATTTTAAATCCAAAAAAATCTCTCTAAAAACAGCTTGAGCACTATCATCTAGATTGGTAAAAGGCTCATCTATTAATAGATACTCCCATGATAAATTTAATGCAATAAATAATTTGTTTCTTTGGAGATTTCCTCTCGATAAATACTTTAGAGGCAAACTTTCTAATTCTTTTAAACCGAGTAAATTCAAATATTTATTATAAGTATCTATATTCAAATTTTGATTGTAAGAACGTAGAATACATTTAAGATTATTCAATATAGTTAAATCGCTAAAAATATTTGCTTTATCATTTAAGAACAAAAAATTAGATCCGTTATAATCAATATCTCCAGAGTCAATATTCATAATATTAGATATGCATTTTAAAAAAGTTGTTTTACCTGATCCATTTTTACCTAGCAAAGCAACTAACTTACCCGAATCTATCGTACAAGAGAGATTGTCTAATACTCTAGTATCAGAAAATGATTTACTGAGATTTTTAACCTGTAACATTATTTAATTTTTTTTAATAAGGGATAGAAAACAAATAAAACAATCATCAGAAATAATGCAAAAATAAAAATTTGATTAAATAATTCCATAATTTCTCCTTTTAGAAGGCCAAAAAGCAAATAAAGAGCCTACTACCATGACAATTCCTCCAATCCATACCCAATTTACTAGAGGATTAATCATGATCTTAAAATACCCTTGATTCTTTTCTGCATCATAAGCAGAGAATATTGAGTATATATCTTTTCTCATAGTACTATAAATATCAAGCTCACTATGGGGCTGACGTTTCTCAGGATCTGGATTCCAATAAAAGTAAATTCTTTTCTCAGGATATAGACTTGTTAATAGGTTGTTTCTTTGATCTATGACATCTATATCACTGATAAATGCATAATGATTGTCTCTAGCTTCACTTTTAATACTATTAAGCTTAAAGATATAGTTTGCAAAATAAATTTCCTCACCAGGAGACAAGTTGAATTCTTTCTCTACTTCAAATGCTCTTCCAATAAAGCCTACAAAAAGTAACGTGATTCCAATATGAACAATATATCCCCCATTTTTATGTCTATTATTAAATAACATACTTACAATAGCAGATGGAATAGACTTATTATCACTTTTAGATTTTTTATATGACTTTCTAAATTCATTTATTATAGATGTAGTCGTAAATGCTATACCCATACATGTTACTAGAGGGTATAGTTGAAACGGGCCAAAAAATATAGAATATATAACTCCAGAAAAGAAACTGATTAACATCGGAATTTTAAAATTTGATAGTAAAGTGGATCTTGAAGTTGTTTTCCATGACAGTAGTGGGCCAATTCCCATTAAAAATAATAATACCAATCCAATAGGAACATTTAGTTGATTAAAATAAGTTGCTCCTACATAGATTTTTTCTCCATTCCATGCCTCAGAAAGAATAGGAAATAATGTGCCCCATAACACAATAAAACACATTAAAAGTAAAATTAAATTATTATATAAAAATCCACCCTCTCTTGATGTGAAAGAATCAATCTTATTATCTGACTCTAAAGTATCAAATCGCTTAACAAACCAATAGCCAGTAAATAAAATTAAACTTGATAAGAAAGCAAGGAATAGTGGTCCTAAATTTTCAGCAGTAAATGAATGAACTGAAGATACTATTCCACTTCTAGTAATAAACGTACCTAAAATAACTAATAGGAAAGTTGATGATGCTAATAAAATATTCCAAGACTTTAGCATACCTCTTTTTTCTTGTATCATAGATGAATGAATAAACGCAGTAAGTATAAGCCAAGGCATTAAAGAAGAATTTTCTACTGGATCCCATGCCCAGTATCCACCCCAACCTAATTCATTATATGCCCAATATCCGCCTAAAATGATACCTCCAGATAAGAAAGTCCAAACAATCAATGACCAACGCCTAATTGATTGAATCCATTCGAAATTAAGTGATTTAGATATTAAACCAGATAAAGCCATAACGAAAAGAATTGTTGTTCCAATAAAACCCAAATAAAGAGTCGGTGGATGAATAGCCATTGTAACATTCTGTAATAATGGATTTAAGCCATTGCCGTTCTGTACAATAATATCAGATGATACTGGCTGAAAAGGATTCGCTATAAAATTGGATAAAAGTAGAAAAAATCCAAAGATAAAAGAGAGCATAATATAAGATGAGTACTTCAATGTAGGCATCTTCCTTAGAGTAACATTAATATAAATTAATGAATATATAGACATAATAAATGTCCAGAAAAGTAATGAACCAGCTTGTCCTGCCCACAAAGCAGTGACTTTAAAAAATAATGGAGTTTCATAACTTGTATATTGAGATACATATTGCAAATTAAAATTACTAATTAATAATTCATTGAGTAAGCAAAGGGTGGCTAATATAACACAAAAACACACTGCTATTAACCCTCTTTGAGATACATTTAGAAAGATTTTATCTTTTCTAATAGAATAGTAAAATAAAAAGAAGAAATTTGATAATATTAATCCGCCACTTATACTGAGGGCTAAACTTCCAATTTGAGATATCATTATATTTTTTCTATATTTTTTAAATCGCCTTCATAGCGTGAAGCGCATTTAGTTTGAAGTTCCGTAGCGATAATCAAATTATCATCAAAGGCGCCCGCAACTACAACTTCTGCATCATCTTTAAATAAATCTGGTCTAATACCGTAATAATAGACTTTTAAACTATCGCTTCCTTGATATACATAGAATGATACTTCTAATTGATCAGTCTCATTGATACTAATTGAATCTGGCTTAATCAAACCTCCGACTTTAACCTTAGTGATAGAAGCTTCTTTGGTTAAAAGCTCCCCTATTGTATAATAGCGTACTGTTAAACTATCATCATTTTTTACATTAGTAAGATATACAGTCCACATAACAATTAATGCAAAAACTAAAATCAGTGATGTATAAATCTTATTCATAATTTAGATTCCAAAAGATTCTTCCCATTCTCCATAAACACTTTTCATTAATTCAACAATTTCTCCAACAGTACCACCATGCTCTGCTACCTCAATCAAACAAGGGACTAAATTTAAATTATTTTCACAAGCATTTCTTAATTTTTTCATTTTTTTATCAAGTAATTTATTATCTCTTTTTTCTCTTAATTCTTTAATTTTTTTCTCTTGAATCTCTTGAGCTTGTTGAGATATTTTTAAAATTTCAATTTCAAGTTTCTCATCCTTATCAACAAAATCGTTTACTCCAACGATTATTCTTTCTTTTGAATCAATGGATTCTTGATATAATGAGGCAGACTCAGCAATTTTCTTTTGAAAATATCCATCTTCAATCGCTACGATCGTACCTCCAAGACTTTTTATTGCTTTAAAATATTCATTTGCTTCATCTTCAATCCTATCCGTTATCTCTTCTACATACCATGATCCTCCTAGTGGATCTGCTACATTAGGCACACCTGTTTCAAGTGCAAGAATTTGTTGAGTTCTTAATGCTATTTTTGCAGCTTTTTCTGATGGTAACGCTAATGTCTCATCAAGTGAATTTGTATGAAGAGAATTAGTCCCCCCTAATACTGCAGACATAGCTTCATATGCAGTTCTAACAATATTATTCTCTGGTTGTTGGGCAGTCAAAGAACATCCAGCTGTTTGTGTATGGAATTTTAATTTTAAAGAGTTTTCATTCTTTGCGCCATAATCATTTTTAAGCTTATTGGCCCAAATTCTTCTTGCTGCCCTATATTTACCTATCTCTTCAAAGAAATCCATATGTGAGTTAAAAAAGAATGATAATCTATGCGCAAAGTCATCAATCTTTAGACCTCTCTTTAAAGAAGCTTCTATATAAGTAAATCCACTATTCAATGTAAATGCTAATTCTTGTGCAGCAGTTGATCCCGCCTCTCTTATATGATAGCCACTTACTGATACTGGACTATAAAGTGGCATATTTTTTGAACAAAATTCAATAACATCTACTACAAGCTTTACTGATGGCTTAGGAGGAAAAATAAATTCTTTTTGTGCTATATACTCTTTCACAGCATCATTCTGTAGTGTTCCTCTTAGATGACTAATATCAATTCCATTTTTCTTTGCTAATGCTACATAAAAAGCAAATAGTATAATTGCAGGGCCATTAATAGTCTGAGATACAGAAATCTTTTCTAAATCTATATCTTTAAATAAAATTTCCATATCCTCTAAAGAAGCAACATTTACACCACAAACACCAACTTCTCCAGATGATAATTCATGATCAGGGTCATATCCCATAAGCGTTGGCATATCATAAGCAACAGAAAGTCCTGTCTGACCATTTTTTAATAAATATTTATATCTTTCATTTGTTTTTTCTGGAGTACTAAAACCTGAAAATTGTCTCATGGTCCACAATTTTCCTCTATACATATTCTTATGGATTCCTCGAGTATATGGAAAAGTACCAGGGTCTATATTATATTTATCATCTTTTTTATCAGAAGAGTAGTATTCTTTCAGCTTATTACCACTGATACTATTAAAGTTCTTTTCTCTATTTAATGTTTTTTTACTCATTTTTTACTCATTAAAAAATTCAATAATCTTTATATATAATGACTGACTATCTAAACCTACTTCTTCTAATAATACATTTCTTGGACCATGATCTACAAAATCATTTGGTAATCCAATATTGAGAATGTCATTTTTTAAATTTTTACTAGAAGACCATGCTGTAACACCTTCTCCAAAGCCTCCATCCAAAACACCTTCTTCAATAGTCACAATCTTAGAAAATCTTGAAAAATTATTATTTAAGTATTCTAAGTCCATTGGTTTAATAAATCTACAATTAATGACTTCAGTCTCAATATTTTTTTCTTTTAACCTTTGTACAATATTCATACTTCTCTTAACCATAGATCCAACTGCTAGAATTAAAACATCTTTACCTGTAGTCATTACCTCCCAAGATCCAATTTTTATAATATTAGAATTAGTATTATCAAAGTTGATTGATGATTCTTTTGGATACCTTATACTAAAAGGGCCTTTACTATAGCTAGTAGCTGTGAATAATAGATTCTTTAATTCATTACCATCTTTTGGTGCAGTAACAATCATTCCTTGAATACATTTCATATATGCAATATCTAATACTCCATGGTGCGTTGCTCCGTCCTCTCCTACTAAACCAGATCTATCTAAACAAAAAACTACAGGCAATTTCTGCAAAGCAATATCATGGATAATTTGATCATAAGCTCTTTGTAAAAATGTAGAATAAATTGCCACTATTGGAGTTTTGCCATTCACCGCTAATCCTCCAGCAAATGTTACTGCATGTGCTTCTGCTATCCCTACATCAAAATATTTATCAGGAAATTCTTTGGCAAAATTAACTAAACCTGTACCTTCTCGCATTGCAGCAGTAATAGCAACAATATCTTTATTATCTTGTGCTAAACTACAAGATACTTCTCCAAAAACATTCTGAAAAATAGGTGCTTCTGCAGTTTTTTCAATAGATGTTTCTTTTTTCTCTTTTACTCCGTGATATTTGACAGGATCATCTTCTGCATAATTGAGACCCTTCCCTTTTTTTGTAATAGTATGCAGGACTACTGGAGTATTTAAATCTTTTATATTATTTAACGTATCGACTAGTTCATTGATATTATGCCCATCTACAGGACCAAAATATCTAAAACCTAGATCTTCAAATATAGTGGTTGGGAAAAAGAAATTTTTTGCACTTGATTCCGCTTTTTTTAATAAACCTTCGATAAATCTAAAGTTCTTAGGTAATCTTGTGATTAATCTTCCGATTCTACCTCTTATATAGTTATAAGACTTATTAGTAGTAATCTTAACTAAATAATTCCTAAATGCTCCTACGTTAGGGCTAATTGACATGTCATTATCATTCACAATAACTAGTAATTGTTTTTTAAGATGCCCAGCATTGTTAAGTGCTTCAAATGCAAGTCCGCCAGTTAGGGCTCCATCACCTATGATACTTACTACTTTAAAATTTTCATTATTTAAGTCTCTTGCGCAAGCTATTCCTAGGCCAGAAGAAATAGAAGTTGATGCATGTCCGGCTCCAAATACATCATATTCACTTTCGGTTCTTTTTAAAAATCCGCTTAATCCTTTATATTTTCTAATAGTATCAAAAGAATCAAATCTTCCTGTTAAAACTTTATGTGCATATGCTTGATGGCCAGTATCCCAAATAAGTTTATCTTCGGGTGTATTATAAACATAATGAAGGGCTGTGGTTAATTCTATCGTACCTAAAGTTGGAGCTAAATGACCGCCAATCTTATTAATAGTTTCTATGATATATTCTCTTAATTCATTGCAAATAAATTCTAGATCTTCTTTTGAATAAGATCTTAAATCTTCTGGCGATCTAATATTATTTAAATATTTCATAGTTATCCTTTAAAACACAGCTTATGTAGTAACGTTTCATTTTGCAACTCAGGATGGCAAGTAACTGCCATATGCATACCTTCTTTTACTCCAACAATCTCATTATTATGCTTACAAATTATTTCAACATCTTTTCCTATGCTAGTAATTTTAGGAGCTCTAATAAATGATGCCTTAATTGATTGAGATTTAACACTCTTACACTCGAAATTAATCGAATCATCAAAAGAATGAACTTGTCTTCCATATGCATTTCTATCTACTTCAATATCAAGAATATTCATGTTTAATACTTTTTTATCAAAACTATTTTTTGACATAAGAATCAGACCGGCACAAGTACCAAAAATAGGCTTATTATCAGAGAAAGATTTTATTCCATCAATAAAACTTTGATCTCTTAATAAAAGATTAGACATTGTTGTCGATTCTCCTCCAGGTAAAATTAAACCTTGAAGGTTAGATAAGTCTTCTAGATTTTTAACCAATATTGAATCAATCCCAATGTCATTCAGAATCTGAATATGAGATGCAAAGTTGCCTTGTAGAGCCAGAACTCCGACCACGATTATTCACCTCTTTCTGAAAACCTCTGATCTTCAGGAATATCTGACATCAATATTCCCTTCATAGCATCTTTCAATTTATAAGATGCGCTAAGCACTTTCTTAGCATCAGTAAAATGGGTAACAGATTGAACAATAGCATGAGCACGTTCTGAAGGATCTTCGCTTTTAAAAATTCCAGAACCAACAAATACTGTTTCAGCGCCTAATTGCATCATTAGAGATGCATCTGCAGGGGTTGCTATTCCTCCAGCAGCAAAATTAGGCACAGGAAGTTTTCCATTTTTAGCAACTTCTTCTACAAGCGCTAATGGAACTTTAAATTCTTTTGCTTTTTCTGATAAATCTTGCTCTTTAAGTGATTTTAATTCCGAAGTAATCATTTTCATATGTCTAACTGCTTCAACAATATTGCCACTACCTGCTTCGCCTTTAGTTCGAATTAACGCTGCACCTTCATTCACTCTTCTTAATGCTTCACCAAGATTGCGTGCTCCACAGACAAATGGTGCTTTAAAGGGATGTTTATCGACATGAAAGTCTTCATCAGCCATTGTTAAAACTTCACTTTCATCAATAAAATCTACTTCTAAAGCTTGTAAAATTTGAGCCTCTGCAAAATGGCCAATTCTGCATTTTGCCATCACTGGAATAGAAACATTATCTTGAATTTCTTTAATCATATGAGGATTGCTCATTCTAGCAACTCCTCCATCTGTTCTGATATCTGATGGAATTCTTTCTAAAGCCATCACTGAAACAGCTCCTGATTCTTCTGCAATTTTTGCTTGCTCAACATTTGTGACATCCATTATAACGCCACCTTTTAACATCTCAGCTAATGCAACTTTTGTTTTAAAATCGTACTTTTTACTCATGAATAATTTCCTTATCTGTCGTATCTGTTAATTCTTTGACTTTTTTAATTACCAAACTTATAATCCAATCAGGGGTCGATGCGCCTGCAGAAATACCAACCGAATTTATATTATTTTTAAACCAAGATGAATCAATTTCTGTAGCATTTGTAACTTGATAAGTGTTTTTATTTCTCTCCAGGCTCAATTCTGTCAATCTTTTAGAATTGGCACTTGTAAATGATCCTATAATAAGCATCATATCTGTAATCGTTGATAATTCTTTAATTTGCTGATGATTTCGCTTAGTAGGAAAACAAATAGTATTTATAAATCTCAAATCCACCACTTTAGTCATTAAAATACTAATAATATCTTGAACATTTTCTATCGCTTGAGTGGACTGGCTAACTACTCCAGCTTTTTTTGTTTTTCTTAATTTTTGTGCTTCCTCAATAGATGCAATGATTATTGAATCATCAACTTGACTAGCAATACCTATTACCTCATCATGACCATGATCACCAATAATAATAATTTTTCTTCCTTCTGCATGCAACTCTTTGACCTCTCTATGAATGTCATGCACCAATGGGCAGGTGGCATCAATAATATTCATTTTTTTATCTTCTGCTTTTTTCCACACATCTTTTGAGGTACCATGAGCGCGAAATAAAACTGGTTTATCTTCTGGAATTTCTTCTAATTTTTCTACGACTTTAACGCCTTTTTTTTCTAAATCTTCGACTACGTTTTCATTATGAACAATATCTCCTAACATATAGACTTCTCCATACTCTTTACTAACGTCATATGCAGCGTTTACCGCATCACGAACTCCGAAACAATAACCTGCTGATTTAGCTAATATTATTTTCATTATGCCTATTAATATATGTTGACAGAATGTTTAAAACATTAGATTTCACATCAGAAAATTCTCCTTCTACCAATGCTGCAGCTGCAAAAGGATGTCCACCTCCACCCATTTTTTTTGCAATCTCACTTACTTTATACTTTCCTTTTGATCTGAAACTTAGCCTAACTTTTCCCTTTAAATCATAAAGCATTACCGATACTTCTACTCCTTTAATGCTTCTAAAAAAATCTGTAAATCCATCAAAATCTTGATTAGATCCATTTACTTCTTTTACCATATCCTCATTCAAAGCAAACCATACTAATTGTCCATTACAATCAAAATTTAAATTATGAATTACATTACCAAGTAATCTAATGCGACTAACAGATGAGCTTTCATAAATTTTTTGATATATTTTCGCAATATCTAACTCCATATTGATTGCATCAACTGCAATTTTATGACTCATCTCTGTCGTGTTGCTATGTCTAAATGAACCAGTATCTGTAAGAACTGCCACATAAAGACCTAGCATTATATCTTTATCTATTACAGTTTTATCGGTATTGCAAAAATATGAATATAGTATTTCTCCAACAGAACAAGCCTTCAAATCAATAAAAGTATGTGTAAAAAAATCATTATCAGATTGTGGATGATGATCGATACTTAGAGTTTCTATAGAATTATCCTCAATAATATAAGCAATATCTCCTAAGCGATAAAAATCTCCAATATCTAGGATAATACCTAGATCAGCATTTTTGATAAATCCTGAACTATCTCCATCCAGCTCACAAAAAATATTATCCGTATTTAAAAAACTATACATTTCAGGCACAGGAGAGTGATTTATAATTCTACAGTCTTTTCCTAGTTTTGTCAAATAGTGGTATACCGCAAAAGCAGAGCCTAAACTATCTCCATCCGGGTTAATGTGTGATGATATAAATATTTTATCTTTTCCAGCAATAATTGATTCAATTTTTTTGTAATCCATAACAATTATCTTTGCCAGGTATTCTCAATAATATTTTTATTTTTATTATAAAATCTTGCCAGAACAAAAAAATAGTCTGACAACCTATTGAGGTACATTACCACATTATTATTTTCTAGATTATCTGAGTATAATTCAACAACCGTTCTTTCTGCTCTTCTTGTAATCGCTCTTGCAACATGCAGATTAGCTGAAAAGGAGTCTCCTCCTGGTAGAATAAATTCTTTTAATGGATCTAAAGAAGAATTGTAACGATCAATATGCTTATCTAATGAAATAATAGATGCCTCCGTAATAATATTTGCACCATCTTTATTTAAAGATATTTGGCCTCCAATATCAAATAGGTCATTTTGAATAAGCTTCAATTCATTAACAACAGAAGAATTATCACAAGCGGTATTACATACACCTATTACGCTACTCAGTTCATCTATATCACCTAAAGCATGAATGATTGCATCATTTTTATAAACAGAGCCACCTCGGGCTAAGCCAGTTTTTCCGCTATCTCCATTTCTGGTAGTGACCTTAGTAATACGCATATTCGATTACCATATGCCTGAGATTAATAAATGAACTATAATACTAGCTACATAACCAATAAAAATAACTCCAGACCATCTTAAATGGCTAGAAAAAGTGTATACCCCTTTTGCTTGACCCATTAGAGCAACTCCTGGAGCAGAACCAATTGATAACAAACTTCCTCCAACGCCAGCAGTAAGCGTAATCAATAACCATTGATTCAGATCCATTGTTGTCATATCATGCATCTGAATTACAGAAAACATAACCGGTATATTGTCTACTAAAGCAGAAACAATTCCCATTAAAGAATTAGCTGCTGTAAAACCTAGCCCATCATAGAGAGAAGTATTTAATAGTGCTAAATATCCTATCTCAGATAAACCTGCTACACACATAATTACTCCATAAAAGAAAAGTAAGGTATCCCATTCTGCTTGAGCAACTTGCTTAAAGACTCCAAAAGGTTGATCAGATCCATCTCTCGCAATACTCCTCGGTGCAGAATAAGTACGTTTTAAATAGTATCCAAAAAATTGTAACAAACTAAATCCAGTCATCATTCCAAAAACTGGTGGGATATGAAGAAAATTTTCGAAGGAAACTGCTAGAAATATTGTTAACAAGAATAGTAGAATAATAGTTTTTGCCCCGCGTTTTAATTGGACGGGATTATTTTCAACATCTTTCGATGAACCACTAATAAAAAAACTCATGATAAAAGCTGGAATAATAAAATTTACCAAAGAAGGAATAAACAATGAAAAAAACTGAGTAAATTCTACATACCCTGCTTGCCAAACCATTAAAGTTGTAATATCGCCAAATGGACTAAATGCTCCTCCTGCATTAGCTGCAACAACAATGTTAACACAGCTAATACTAACAAAATTTCTATTTCCTACTCCAACAGCCATCACAACAGCACACATAGTTAAAGCTGTAGTTAAATTATCTGCTATTGGTGACAGAAAAAATGCTAAGAAACCAGTAATCCAAAATAATGTTTTATAAGAATAATCTTGAGCTAATAGTCTAGATCGTAATTTCTCAAAGACATTCCTTTCAATCATCGCATTAATAAACGTCATAGCAACCAAAAGAAATAACATTAATTGAGAAAATTCAGAGAATGCATGCATAATTGCTTCTTCTACATGATCGGAATTACCATTTTTAGCTCCAACCCCAGCTATCATTGCCCAAATAACACCCGCTGCCAATAAAACAGGTTTTGATTTTCTTAGCTTCGTGACTTCTTCTGTCATCACAAATCCATATGCAATCAAAAATAGAATTAGAGATGCAATACCTACTGGATGATTTAATAATTCCATAAAAAACAATTTAAATCAAATAGCTATAAAAAATGACCAAAATCGAATAAATATTATTTAAATTTCCTATATGGAATATCTACTAGTAATTGGAATATTTGGACTATGTGTTTTAGCAATGAATATTGGACTAATTTTTAGAAATAAACCTCTTAAGAAAGCATGTGGAGATTCTCCAGATGGATGTGAAATTTGTGGCGGCGAACCAGATCGCTGTGAAAACAATATTTAATTCTTAGGAAAATTTTCTGAAACTATTTGCTTAAAACTCATATCTGGGTCAACTAAAATCATTAATCCCTCAAAGTCTGTCTCTTCAAAAAAGTTATTTATATCATTAGTTTCCATCATATAGAGCGCTGTTGCTAAACCATCTGCTTCCATACATGATGTTTCAGCAAATACTGATATAGATGCAAGCTGAGACATAATAGGGTATCCTGTTAAAGGATTGATTTCATGATGATAAAATCTATTATCTTTATCTATATAAAAATTTCTATAATTACCTGATGTTGCAATAGATGCATTTTTAATTGAAGCAACATATTCAATTTCATTGGATATATTATCTATTGATGGAGTATTGATACCAACTCTCCAAATCTTTCCATTTGATTTTCCTCTAACTTCTCCACCGATTTCTACAAAAATATTGTCATAGTTTAAGCTTTCAATAATTTTATCTACAGCATAGCCCTTAGCTATAGAACTTAAATCAATTTGAACTCTGGCATCTTTTTTTCTAATCTTATTTTTTTCAATTTCAATTAAATCCTGACTCACAAAGACTAAAATACTATCTATATCAGTGGCTGTAGGAACATCTGAAAATTTATCTGGACCAAACCCCCAAAGATTTACCAATGGCATAACAGTAATATCATAAAGTCCATTAGATATTTCATAATAATCAAACGAAGATTTTACTACAAAGGCAAAATCTTCAGATATAGTCATCCATTCTGTATTTTTTATTGTATTAAATTTTGAGATTTCACTATCAATGATATAAGTGGACATTTGCATATTAATATCTCTTAAAATCTCTTCAATTCTATCTCTATTTTCTTTGATATCATCATTGCTCTTGATATCAGTAGCATATTTAACCGTGTATGTAGTTCCCATAGTATTACCAGAGATTGTTGGAAAATGATAAGTATTATTTTTTGAAGAATTTTCTAGAGAGTTACAGCTAATTAAAAATAAAATAAATAAATAAGATCTACTACCCAAAATCATCATAATCAATCATATCTTCTTCAACACCTAAATTCCAAAGCATATTCTGTACAGCACTAATCATCATCGGTGGACCACACAGATAATATTCACATTCAGTAGGATCTTCATGATTTTCAAGATACATATCATGTGCAACTTGATGAATGAAGCCTTGAGGACCATCCCAATTATCTTCTGGAAGAGGATCTGAAAGAGCTACTTGATAAGTAAAATTATCAAACTCTTCAGCTAGAGCTTTAAATTCATCATCATAAAACATTTCTTTTTCAGATCGAGCGCCATACCAAAATGAAATTTTACGTGTTGTTTTTTCTGTCTTTAATAAATGAAAAATATGAGATCTTAATGGAGCCATTCCTGCTCCACCACCAATATATACCATTTCACGATCCGTATCTTTGATATAGAATTCTCCGTATGGTCCTGACACAGTTACCTTGTCTCCCTTTTTCAAATTAAAAGTATAAGAAGATGCAATACCTGGAGGAACAGTAGGATTATTAGGTGGAGGACTAGCAATACGGATATTTAACATAATGATATTACCTTCAGCTGGATGATTTGCCATAGAATAAGCTCTAAAAACTGGTTCCTTATTTTCAGCTTTATACTGCCAAATATCAAATTTATCCCAATCGCTAGTATACATATCTTGTATTTCGAAATTTTTATAATCTAAATCTTTATACTGAGGAACATCAATTTGAATATACCCACCTGATTCAAAAACAATGGGATCATCTTCTGGTAATTCAAGGATTAATTCTTTAATAAAAGTTGCTACATTGTCATTAGACTTAACGACTGCATCCCATTTTCTAATACTAAAAATTTCATCTGGAACTTGGATTTTCATGTCATTTCTAACTTTTACCTGACAACCTAATCTCCAATTATCTTTTTGATCTTTTCTATTAATATATGCTGCTTCAATAGGTAAAATATCTCCTCCGCCTTCAGTAACCTGGCATTTGCATTGAGAACAAGTACCTTGACCGCCACATGCGGAAGGTAGATAAACATTCTGTGCTGCTAAAGCAGATAATACTGTAACTCCAGTATCAACAGTTAAAGACTTGTCTGGATCATCATTGATTACTATCGTGACTTCTCCTTGAGGTAATAAAATACTTCCAAGAACATTTAACACAATTATTAATAAAAGTATTATAGATGTAAAAACTGCTACGCCAAGAAATATGGTTTCGTTCATTATAAATCTATCCCTGAAAATGCCATGAATGCCATAGAAAGCAATCCAGTTAATAACATTGCCATTCCTACCCCTCTTAATCTTGGAGGTATATTTGAATAACGTAATCTATATCGTACTGATGCCAATGCTAGAATAGCGAGGAAAAAACCAACTCCAGATCCAAATCCATATACTATAGTTTCGGTAAGATTATATTCTCTTTCTACCATAAATAAAGATCCACCCAATATTGAACAGTTTACAGCAATTAAAGGTAAGAATATTCCTAAACTGCTATAAAGAGCCTGTGAAAAACGCTCCATAAACATCTCAACCAGCTGTACCATTGCTGCAATTACTGATATAAAAACAATTAATCTTAAGAAGTCTAAATTTACATCAATAAAATCTGGACTAAGCCATACCAGTGCACCTTTATCTAGAAAATAGGTGTTAATAAACCAATTAATTGGAGCAGTAATAGTTAATACAACAACTACAGCCATTCCAATACCAACAGAAGCATCTATTTTTTTTGAAATAGCTAAAAATGAACATAATCCTAGAAAGTATGCTAGAACAATATTTTCAATAAATACTGCTTTGGTAAAAATACTCAAATAATGTTCAAATCCACCCATTATTCACCTTCCTCAATTCCAAATAATTCTCTTTGTGTCCAAATAACTAATCCTAATATAAAAAATGCGCCAGGCGACAATACTAACAGACCAATATTCTCATACCCTGCTGCATACCAGGCTTCAGGAATGCTAAATAATACATAACCTGCACCCCCATCAGGTAAAGTAATAGTGCCTGCACCAAATAATTCTCTAAAAAATGATACAATAATGATAATCATTCCATATCCAAGACCATTACCAAGACCATCTAAAAATGCTTTTGATGGGCCATGCTTTAATGCAAACGCCTCCGCTCTTCCCATGATAATACAATTAGTAATAATTAGGCCAACAAAAACTGATAATTGCTTACTCATATCATACAAATATGCCTGTAGCACTTGATCTACAATAGTAACAAGTGAGGCAATAATAGATAGCATGACGACAATTCTGACACGACTTGGAATAAAGTTTCTTAATGCAGAAAGAATAACATTCGAAGAACAAAGCACAAAAATAACTGCAATAGTCATAATTATAGCTTGATCTAGACGTATCGTAACTGCTAAAGCAGAACATATTCCAAGTACCTGTAAAGATATTGGATTATTAATGCTTAGCGGATCGCTAATAATTTTCTTTGATTCTGAATTAAATATTTCCATCAGCTCTTACTTTATTTAAATAATTTTCATAACGCCCTAAATCATCTTTAAGAAATACCGTAACTCCTTTTGAAGTTACCGTTGCACCAGAAATACCATCTACTTGATGAATAGCAGATGCTTTACTATTGTCTACCTTTCCTTTTAGAACTTCTACCCCAATAACATCTCCGCTATTATCTCTAATTTTTTTACCTATAAAATTATTAGTAAACCATGCTTTGTCTACTTCACCACCCAAGCCTGGCGTTTCACCATGTTTATAAAACTGAATTCCTAAAACTGTATCTGTATCAGACTCTAATGCAATGTAACCAAATACAGTAGACCACAATCCTTTTCCAGCAACAGGAATTGCGATACCCTCTGTTTTATTATCTACAACTTTTAAATAAACAGGCAATACTTCTAAATTCTTCTCAGTATCCACTTCTTCAATTATACAATCAACTACACTCCCGCTAGTATCAACGCAAAATGCTTGGATATTGTCATTAAATATTTTTTCTACAACTTCATTTGACCATGGCTCATTTTCTGACTCTTCAAAATCTAATGATCGCAAAATATTCTTTTTCATGTCTGCTTTAAGATTATACTCCTGTAAATCTCTTAAATTTTCTTTGGTAAATGATAAGATTGTACCAAGAAGAACTGTTATAATAAAAACAAAAGCTAATGTATAGTTATTGCTATGCATTTCTTGAAAGCCTCATATTAATATTTGATTTTATGACATAATAATCTATCAATGGTGCAAACATATTCATAATTAATATCGCCAACATTACGCCTTCAGGATAAGCAGGATTTACAGATCGAATAATTACCGTTAGAGCTCCAATCATAAATCCATAAATCCATCTTCCTTTATTAGTATGCGTAGATGTGACTGGTTCGCTTGCCATAAACACTGTTCCAAATAAAAAACTACCAATCAGAATATGCTGTAATGGCGTAATAGTTAACATTGCATTAGTGGAATGATCTGCCAAAAGATTAAATAATCCAGCAGTCATTACGAGCCCAAGAACTGATGAAACCATAATTCTCCATGAAGCAATACCGCAATAAATCAAAAATATCGCACCCAATAGAATTAATAATTTATTTGTTTCTCCTATAGATCCTGGAATCAACCCCCAAAATAAATTAGATGCTGAAAAATCAAATTGAGTAGCCTGACTAAATAAATTTGTAGCTGTATCATATTCTACCGGATTAGCTGGTATAGATAGTGCAGTCGCACCACTATAACCATCAGGTCCTACAGCCCAAACTTTGTCACCTGATATTTTTGTTGGAAAAGCAAAGTACATAAAAGCACGTGCAGTTAATGCAGGATTAAATACATTAGTACCGACACCTCCAAAAATCTCTTTTCCAATAATAATTCCGAAACAAGTTCCTATAAATAACTGCCACAATGGAATATCTGGTGGCATAGTTAATGGAATCAATGCACATGTTACAAGAAAACCTTCATTTACTTCATGCTTACGAATTACTGCAAATGAAAGTTCACAAATAGCTCCAGCTACAAATGTAGTAATCAAAATTGGAGTTACGTATGACATTCCCAGAATAAAATCGCTTACAACGGAACTAGCAACGCCTGTAGCTGCTGAATGCAAATATCCAATATTATAAGCCCCGAATAAATAACATGGTATTAGAGCAATAACAACAAAAAACATTGTTCTTTTAATATCCATATTATCTCTAATGTGAGGACCTGAGTCGGTTTGTTTTTCTGTTGAAAAAAAGATAGTATCTGTTGCTTCCCATATAGGAAATGCCCATGATAAAGGTTTTCCTTCTTCAAAAAATTTACCGGATTTTGTTAATATTTTTTTTAAAAAATTCATCTTATTTATCAAAATAGATTGTATCTAGTCCCTTTCTAATTATTCCACCTACATCTGTTTTACTCGGACATACGAATGAACATAATGCTACATCTTCTTCATCGCATTCGTAAATACCTAATTGTTCCATTTCTTCGAAGTCGTTTGCTTCAATACTACGAAGCAATGCATTAATATAAATATTCATCGGAAATACTTTCTCCCAAGCTCCAATGGGCACAAAAGCTCTATGACTACCATTTTGAAGAGTAGTAAACTTATAAGGAGATTTATTGCTTCCTAAGTATGCATTGAAAACACTATACCTTGATGAACCTCCAGGGTGGAACCAGCCTATAAATGATCTATCAAAAGATTCTTCAATTACAGATATAGAAGAATGATAAAATCCTAAATATCCATCTATAGAAGATTGCTTACCTGTCAACACATCTCCAGAAATAATTCTTACTTGATCACTAGATACATTCCCTTTACAATAAGATTCTAATGAAGCACCGATTCTTGATTTAAAATAAGAAGGATCATTCACAGCAGGTCCACTCAAATTTATAGTAATACATGGATCAAATACGCCATCAGAAAATAATTTGCCAAGAATAGGTAAGTGATGTCCTTGTACTGTCCACACAACATCTTTGCTATTAATAGGGCTAATGTGATTAAGTACAACTCCTACATTTCCAGCAGGATGCGGCCCTTCTACTTGGATAACATCTACAAAATCTAAATCAGATAAATAATCAAATTCACCAGGATTCACAGCTACAAATAGTTTTCCTTCTGTCAATTTCTTTAAATTTGCTAAAGCACTAACAATGGTATCTTTATTTGATGACAATGTAAAATTATAATCAACTGATAAGGGGGCAGTATTTGCCAAGCTGACAATAATGCATTTTGGCTTGTCAGAAGGATTTGCAACTTTATTAAATGGTCTTTGTGTGATAAAAGGCCACATATTTTTTTCTAATAAATAATTAACTACATCATCTTTATTATCTAATTTTTTTTGCTCGCCATTAAATTGTTCATTCTCAATATTAGTATCGACACTAAAAATAATTTCTTTTATTGATCTTCGTTCACCATAAACAATTTCTGCAATCTTACCGGATGCAATTGCTGGCCATTTAACCTCAGGGCATAACTTATCAAAAAATATAGGATCTCCTAACTTTACAACATCATTTTCTTTAACCAAAAGCTTTGGTTTGATGTATCTAAAATTTTCGGGAGACAAAGAAACGGAATTATTTTTTTGAGGTGCTAAAATTTCTCTAGAGGCTACTCCAGCAATGTTAATGTTGTGACCTTTTTTAACTTTTATTTTCAACATAAATTTAGGCGCTTAGTTTCACCCTTATTTCAGACATGAGAAAGTAATAAAAAAGTTGGTTGAGTTCTAGATAATATTTAAGGAAATAGAAAAAAGATTATTTTTTAGCTTTCCATTCAAAATAATTTCCATCATATGATACCTTGTCTTGCCATTCTTTGACCTTACTATTAATCATATCCATTGTCTCCGAACTTACATCCTCTAACAAGTCAATTGTTAGATCTCCCACTGTTTTTGCACTGACTCTAGAAGCTTTAATATTTCCCTTGCCTGTTATTGCATTACCCATTCCATGAACTTTATCTAGTTCATCAAATTTGCCAGATGCTTGATCAACAATATTATATGTTGAGCCATCCATAGGTACCCCGTCAATCGGTTCTGGTAAACTTCCGATTGAACTAATTATAATACCTCCTTTTAAGATATCATCTGATGCCTTAATAACAACTGGTTTTCCATCTACGATCTTGTTCTTAATAATTGTAAGGCCTTCCAACTTATCATCTACGATATGTAGTCCAGTTGGTTGAGTACATTCTGCAACCTTGAATAAAAACTTATCTTGCATATTTTGAAGGATTTTTCTTCGAGCTAGTTTACGTTTTGCAACCATTTCAACATCTACATTTTCGGGAATAGTTGTCAAAGGCATATTTTCTATATCTCTTCGGTATACGAGAGTAGCTCCATGAATATTCAATGTATTATAATCCATATCATGCATTTCTAGATATTTCGAAATACCTTTATGCTCCATTTCAACAATATCAAAGCCTTCAATCTGTAATTCAACTTTTTGTCTTACTAATTCTAATTGTATAATCTTACATACATCAATAGATGCAAGTCCTCCGCCTACTACCAAAGCATTATCTTTAACATTTACTGAAGGTCCATTGTAATTAGCTTCATGATAATGATTAAACCAATACACAAATGGATTCTGATAATAAAAGTTTGAAAAATTTTCAATTTCATTGAATGGAAAAGATCTATCTTTCCAAGCACCATTTGCAAAATAAATACAGCTCCAATCTATATCATATATATCTTTAAAATTTAGATCTTCACCTAATCTAGTGAGTGGAACAAAATCCACTAATTCATGAGACATAATATCATCAATTTTAAAATACTCTTTAGTACGTTGCTTATCATGCCACCTTGGAAGTCCATCTTCAATTTTTCCATAAGGCATATGGTTTTGATCAATTACAACACAGCGAACTCCTTCTGCTGTCAATTTTTGTGCGGCGGTTGAACCCGATACCGCTCCTCCTATAATTAATACTGCCTTCATTTTAATACTGCTTTCATTAATTTGTTTATTTCTTAAATTTGTCCGGTATGAAATTAATAAATTATTTGATAATTCAAATCATTCCTTTTTTGCCAAAGATCTTTGTTCGTCTTGTAGCATCTCCTTATATAGCAGGTATTACTGATGATCAAATGCTAATTAACGTAAAAAAATTAAATGATAAAGGGTATGACGTTGCGATTGATATTCTGGGAGAACATGTAACGACAGATAGGGATGCAACTCAAATTACTGAGCGCTATGCAAACCTATATGATAGAATTGCCTCACAAGGTTTAGATGCAAACTTATCTATTAAGTTAAGTCATATCGGTCAAGACTTAGGTTATGAACTAGTTAGAAAAAATCTAATGATTCTTGTAAATGCAGCTAAAAAACATAATAATTTTTTACGTCTTGATATGGAAAACTCACCATACACATCAGAGACAATTAATCTATACAAGAAAGCATTTGAAATTTATCCTAATGTTGGAATCGTACTACAAGCTTACATGCATCGATCAATAGATGATATAGATATGTTAGCCAACAAAGTGTTTAATGTGCGAATTTGTAAAGGTATTTATATAGAAAGTGAAGATATAGCTTACAGAGGTTATGAAAAAATAAGAAATAATTATATTGCACTAGTTCAGCGTGCACTTACAAAAGGATCATACGTGGGAATTGCAAGTCATGACGAATATTTAATTGATACACTATATGCATGGATTAAAGACAATAAAATCTCTCCTAGTCAATATGAATTTCAAGTATTGCATGGTGTACCAATGGAAAAAAAGCTCCAACAATTAATCAAAGAAGGCAATAAAGTACGTGTATATGTTCCCTATGGAGATAATTGGTATGATTATTCTGTTAGGCGATTAAAAGAGAATCCTAAAATGGCAGGATATATAATTAAAAATATTTTTAGTAAGATTTTTAATCGATAAATAATTATCTATTTCTTTTCCTATACCAAAATAGTAAAATAATCCCTGCTAAATTTGGAAACCATACTTCAGGACTCGACCAAGAAATACCATCAAATGAAAAATCAGAAATAGGCCAAAATAATTTGACTGGGGAAAAATCTTTAGTATGAAATGGAAAATCTAACAATATGTGAAAAGGCCAAGCTAACATTGGCCAAACAAAATCTTTTTTTACAAAATAAGCAAAAGCAATAAATGTAAAAGCTACAACAAAGCTATGCGAAAGATTGTCCATAAAAAAAAGCCAATCAGGATAAGGTGCTAACTGAGAAAGACTTTCCAATGATGGAATTCCACCATAGCTTAGTGTTCCGCTGAATAATTTTACAATAAATAGGACTCCAAAAGAAATGATATCTGGCATTGCTCCAAAAAAAACTGCCAACCATTTATGGCCTCTATAGCCAAATAGTCCTCTACCCCAAAATGCGTGGCTAAGCGTATCCATTGAAAATTATTTTGCTAAAGAACCCATTGGGTCCCACGGCTTTAAAGGAATAGCTTCTTCGTTCTTATAAAGATTATATAAGTCATCAGATAGATAATCTTTATGTACAACAACTTCATAATTATATTCATCAAACCATTGATCTGACATAATATGATAACCTTTTTCTCCAACCTTATCACCCCAACTATTTTCTACTCGCCATTTGATAGGTTTATCATCAACGTCTAAATCTACTCCAGTGAAAAGCATTGCATGGGTCATTTGACTTTCTCCATACTGTAAACGATCAGCTTTATTCATAGAAAATTCTGATTGATAAAAAGAATTAAAGTCAAATAAATCTATATCCATCACTCCTATTTTTCTATCAAAATGTTTTCCGACATCACAACCGAACCATACGGGATGATTATCTTTGATAGAGCTCGCTGATGCAGCTTTCATTTCTTCGCTTGTCACATTAAGATATCGAACTGAATTTCCTTCAACAACATTTCCAAGTGCTTCAACAGTATAAACTTTTCTATACTCCTTATCTTCCATAGGACAATTGATAAGACATACGTATTCATCAAGATTCAATCCAACATGATTATCAAAAAAAGATTTAGGAGTTAAATTTTCAAAACTAATAAACTTCTTCTTTTTATCATGAGCTTGCCAATTAAATGAAGTTGGGGGGGATCCAATATGCATTGCAAGCATCTTATAGATTTCCTCTAACATATCTGTTTTAATAGATTCTAAATCGTCGCCTGAAACGCCTTTACCTATATTTTGACGCAAATCTTTTGCATTTTCACGAAGTTTGCGAGCAATCATTCGATTCATTGTAGCTGACTGGCTCGATGAGAATGATTCTGACATTTCTGACTGTGGAATGACGCCATATTTATCAATTAAACTAACCCACATATCCCACTGTCCGCCATCTTCAATTGGATTTGAAAGAAGATGCATTACTATTCGACTATTCCAATCTTCAGACGCAGAATCTATAATGCATTCTAAAAAATAATTTGCTTTTTCTAGCTTATCCCAAAACATAAAATAGCTCTGAGAAAACTCAAAATTTTTCAAATTATGTTTTCTGCCAATATAAAATCTAAACAAATTTAATCCAGCAAACCCCCAGCACCTTCCACTAGATTTTTGGTTAGTAACTGGCATTTCCCCTTTCACAACATTAGAAAAAGAATGGTTTATATTTCTATAACGATCCCAATTCATGGTTAAATCACTTAAATCAGTACGAATCATTGCATTTCTTACTACCTTAACATGATTATCTGATTCACATTTTTTTTGAAATTTCTCTATTGTTTTTAATGAAATTGAATTAGCCATTTTTTTCCTTTTTAAAATTAGTTATCTATTTTTATCCCAAAATACTTCTGTAATTATATTCAAATCTTTTTCTTTTAAACTACTTGTATCCCTAAGAATAGCAGTGAATTCTCTGACTTCATCTTTAGTCACTGGTGAACCTATATTATTACCATTCGAATCTAAAGAATTATCTAAAATATTACCCTTGCTATCAAATATGACCCAAAAAGGAATCCCACTTGCATTACCTCTGAGCGAATTATAAAAATCAACTGCACCAGGATTCTCAAGTTTTTTATTTTCTTCAGATTCATTTACTGCTAAATGAACTATAACATAATTATCATAGAAAAAATCTTTACATAAATCATTAGTCATATTTTGATCCATGCGCTTACACCAAGTACACCATGATGCATCAAACATCAAAAAAACATTTTTGTTTTCTTTTTTAGCAATTGTATAGGCGGAATTCATTACTTCATCTTTTGATGGAATAATGTTTTGAGCATTAAGAATGCCAACAAAAAATGAGATAATAGTAAAATAATATATATTTTTCATTGCGAACCTCTTTCTATCTTATCTATTCGGTGGAACCAAGATTAATTTTGATGTTGTCTGGGTATATGTTAAGTAGTCTAAGTCTGAACCCCATTTTTGTTTGGCTAAGTCGTCTAATAAAGGTATTCCACTTACTTTGGTAAGTAATAAATAAACAAAAATAGGTGATATTAAGGTAGCTAATTGCCATCCCGATAGTACAGGATAAGCTAGCACAGCTACACCGAGCCATAAAGTGATTTCACCAAAATAGTTCGGATGTTGTGACCACGACCATATTCCTGTAGTAATAAATCTATTTTTATTAGCTGGATCTTTTTTAAACTGCCTTTTTTGACTGTCAGCTACCACTTCAACGATAAAACCAAACAACCACAATCCAATACCAATATACCCTATGACACCTAGCTCTATGGACGTTTTAGATGTTAATGCAGCAAGACCTGCTCCTATTGTAACTAAAACCCATAATCCACCCATTGTCCATAAGTTTAAAAATAAGATAAACTTAGTCTTTATGACGTTGAGACGTTCATCCTTTCCATCTTTTTTAACTCTTAGGAATAAAAAAGAACCCAAACGACCAGCCCATACTATGATCATAGTACAAATAATTAAATCTCTAAGGTCTAAAGATGGACTCAGCATAGCTACTGCAATGACTGTAGCTATATAAGAAATTGAACCAGTTAGATCAAAATAATGATCTGTTTTAAGCATATAAGAAGGAAGAAAAGCTATCCAATGCAGTATAAACCCAATAGGTGCGCATACTGCAAATAATGGCAGTCCTTCTGTAACAACAGGTGTTGCAATCAAAAATAATGTAACACTCTCCTGACTACCAGCAAAAATTATTAGCGTAGAAATTATTAGCGATGCTACAATCCCCATTACACTTTGAGATTTTGTCATTACGAACCTCTTTTTCCCCAGACCATCTTCGTTTTTAATGTTTGATAATAATCATAGTCTTCAAAAGTAATAAATTTAAGATGATGTTGTGCTTGAAAGATTGTGACGGTAGAATTATTGGTAAAATTCTCAATATTTTGCCCATCAGCAATTAATTTTAATTCTTTTTCAGAGTCACCATTAAATCGAAACTCAATATTAACATCTGCTGGTAAGACTAATGGTCGTGAAGTCAAAGAATGGGGAGCAATTGGAGTCACTACAATGGAGAATACATCTGGTTGTACAATAGGACCCCCTGAAGATAAGGAGTATGCAGTAGATCCTGTAGGTGTACTAATAATGATACCGTCTGACTTGTAATCACTTACATGCTTACCATCAATATATAAAGACAAAGAAGTGACTCTATAGGCTGTCTCATTTTGGACAACAAAATCATTAATTGCGAAATAAGAATGATCATTATTAGAAATCTTAGCATTTAAAACTAATCTTTCTTGTGTAGTAAAGTCATCATCCTTAATCATATCTAACTTTTCAGTTAGCTCTTTAGGAGTAATTTGTGCAAGAAATCCTAATCCTCCGATATGAACTCCTAGAACAGGAATGGTAGGTTTACTAAAAATTCTTACACCAGCGATAAGCGTACCATCGCCACCTAGACATAATAAAAAATCAACATTAGGTGGAGTTGTAGAGTCGTAAAAATTAGAATGATTTGAAGCAATTTCTAGGTGCTTTAAGCTATTAGGCAAGAATAACGTAATATCATTATTTCCTGCCCATAGCATAACTTCATGGACTAACCCTGGAACTTCTTTTTTTCTAGGATTTGCCCAAATAGCAAAACTTTTCGGTTTCATTTTAGTTATCTATTTTTTTTCTTATGTCTGTCTGCACGTAAACGTTTTTTACGTTTATGTGTATTCATTTTTCTTTTTTTTCTTTTCTTACCGCAAGGCATCAAATGCTCCTATTTAATAATCAATTAATTTATCGTTTACAGTTGTCTTCATCGCTTTGGAAGGCTTAAATACAGGCACATATCTTTCTGGCAAATAAACCGGATCTCCAGTCTTTGGATTACGTGCTTTCTTTGGTAATCTATGCTTTACTGCAAATGTTCCAAACCCTCTTAATTCAATTCTTTCATTTTTACTTAATGTCATAATAATTTCTTTAAAAGATGTATTAATAACAGCTTCTACCTCCAGTTTAGTTAATCCTGTTTTTTTTGAAACGCTATCTACTATATCTTGTTTAATCATAATATTAATTCTCCATCAAATTTTTATTTCACAAATAAGGTTAATTTTTGACCAGGATAAATTCTGGAAGAATTTTTTTTCATATTATTCCATTCCTTAATCTTACTCACCTGTAAATTATGCTTATCGGCTATCCCACTTAAGGTGTCACCAGACTTGACAATATAAACATTTTTACTCGGAGTGTCCTTATCTGGTTTCTTATTTACAAATAATGATAATTTTTGATTAGGATATATACTAGAAGTATTGCCCATATTATTCCATTTTCTAATTTCAGCTGCTCTGGTATTATACTTTTCTGCAATATGACCTAAAGTATCTCCACTTTTTACCTTATATATAATTTTTTCTGGATAATTTGAATATACGCCACCTTTGACTGGAATTTTTAAACGCTGACCAATAGATAATTTATTGATATTGCTAATATTATTAATAGTCTGTAAATCTGCAACAGATACACGATATTTAGAAGCAATAGATATGAAATTTTCTCCTTTTCTGACACGATGTTCTACTTTTTGAATAGCAAATTTCTGTTCATCTGGTAAGGCATTAAACTTCTTATAAAAACTATCTTTTTTTCCATATGGTATATTCAACGTATATGACCCATTAGATGGTGTTGCCGGCTGTCTTAATTCGGGATTGAGGCGTTGAATCGTGCTACGCTTTGTATCAGCAGCCTTTGCAATAACAGTTAAGTCTGCACTTTTTTCAATAGTTACCTTATCATATCTCAATGGATTTGATTTTGGCATCTTAAACCCATATTTTTGAGGATCTCTTAAAATAATTGCAGATGATAGAAAGTATGGTATATAGTTTTTAGTATCTTTTGGTAAAGAATATAACTGCCAATAATCAGATGTTTCGTGAAGTTTTAATGCACGATTTAATCTTCCTGGCCCTGTATTGTAAGCAGCTAATACTAAATACCAATCATCAAATTCTTTATATAGATCTTTGAAATATTTAGCTGCTGCTTCTGTAGATTTTATAGGATCTTGACGCTCATCAATATACCAATTTCTTTCTAATCCATATTGTTTACCTGTGGAATACATAAATTGCCACAATCCTACCGCTTTAGCTCTTGATACTGCTTTTGGATCAAGGCCAGATTCAATCATAGAAACAACAAGCAATTCTTCGGGAAGATCATTTTCTTCTAAAATTGGTAACATCAAATCTCTGTACTGAGTATATCTTCTAAGCCAAATATTGAATCCTTTACGACCTTTACCTTGGAAATATCTAATATAGCTCTCAACTTGTGAATTCATCACAAGAGGTATATGACCCTCACTATCATCAACAATGGTAAATTTTGTTGTGCCCATTTCTACTGATTCATTTTCATTCGTTATTGAAGCAATATCTCTACGAATTAAATCTGCGGTCAAAAATTGAGTGGAGCTACTTATTGTGCTTAATCGTGTAGTATAAATTAGAATAAAGTCAGATTGAAATTTTTCAAATTCTATCTTATCTAATTCTTCTCTTACTCCTAATTGTTCAACATCTGACAGTAAGTCAAAAATTCTTTTAATGTTATAGACAACCTCTACGGTATCTTGATTCACATCTGCAATTACAGCATCCGATAAAAACTGTTTTGCTTCACCTAGAATAGATGAAATTCGATTACCATTTCCTAAAAATGCTGCATCGCTAGTATTCATAAATGGTTTTCTTGGTTTTTGATTAGCAGAATCTTGAGCCAAGATGTGACTTGTCAACAATACTAACACTATATATGATATAAGTAATCTCATATGGATGGGAAATTATCTGTAAAGTAAGTTAGAATCAAGTTAGGGTTTTTTTATTTTATCGATATAATTAGTTGAGCTATACCCATCATGAAATTTTAATAATGTTACTTCTCCGCCAGCATCAATTACTTGATTTGATCCCACTACAGTATCTATTGTATAATCTCCACCCTTAACTAAAACATCTGGCATAATCATTTTAATCAATTCTAGTGGAGTTTGTTCCTCAAAACTAACAACATAGTCTACCGACTTTAATTCTGATAATATCAAAGCTCTATCGGATAAAGAGTTAATTGGTCTTGATGGACCTTTGAGTTTTTTTACTGATTTATCAGAATTAATACCAATAATCAATATATCTCCTAAAGATTTTGCTTCTGCTAAATATCTGATGTGCCCTACATGCAAAATATCAAAACACCCATTTGTAAATACAATTTTTTTACTATTGTGCTTATGAGCTTGAATAGCGTCTATACTATACTCTAATTGATATTGATTATTATCCACTTCTTAATTTAGTAATTTGATCTTTAATACTCATCGTAATCTTATTACGATCTTCATAAGAGCTATTCTTTGTATCAATAGGATCACCAAAAATAATAGTTATTATATTTGAGTTCTTTGCAAATAAACCTCTATTCCACCAACTATATGATCCAACAATAGCAACGGGAATAATTGGCATTCCTGTATCAATTCCAAATATTGCAGCTCCTTTTTTAAAATCTTGCAAATTTCCATCTTTTGATCGTGATCCTTCTGGAAAGATAGCAACTGAACGAGGATATTTTTCCATATCTAATCTTAAATTTTCTAATGACTTAATAGCTTCTTTGTTGTTCCTGCGATCAACTAGAACAAATCCTGCTGTCTTAATAATAGTATTAAATATGGGAATTCTATCTAACTCTTTTTTACCAACAAAAACTAGATATTGATTTACTGCTACTAACAGAACTTGAAAATCAATTACTGAAGAATGGTTAGGTGCAAAAATGTATTGCTTATTATTATCAAAATTTTCTTTACCAATAACTCTCAGCTTAATACCAAATAGTCTTCCTAGTGTCTTTCCCCAATTAATTCCATAATATTTGAAATTGCTTTTCTTTTTTGAGAGTAATATTGAGAACATTGATGTTGTACCAAAAAAAAATGTCCAAAAAAGAAGGTTTATATAAACCCAAATTTTTTTCAACTATTTAATCTCCGATAGGCCCATATAAGGCTGCAGAGCTATAGGAATTGTAATTGAACCGTCTTTATTTTGATGTGTTTCCAATAGTGCAGCAAAAATTCTTGGAGTTGCAAGGCCCGAACCATTCAATGTATGTAAATAATCAACCTTACCATTATCGTCTCTGAATCTAATATTACCTCTTCTAGATTGAAAATCTTCAAAGTTGCTGCAAGAAGATACTTCTAACCACTGTTCTTCGCCTGGTGCCCAAACTTCTAAATCATAACATTTTGCGGCAGCAAAACTTAAGTCCCCACTACATAATTCTATAATTCTATAATCTAGCTCTAACAAATCTAATATCTTAGTCGCCTGCTTTGCTAACGACTCTAATTCATCGTACGAAGATGTTGGATGTACAAATTTTACTAATTCAACTTTATTAAATTGATGCACTCTTAGCAATCCCTTAGTATCCTTACCATAAGAGCCAGCTTCTCTTCTAAAACATGCAGAATTAGCTAAATAGTATTTTGGTAAATCAGATACTTCTAAAATGTCATCTTGATGAATATTGGTCAATGGAACTTCTGCAGTTGGAATTAAATATAATTTATCTTTTTCAGTATGATACATATCTTCATAGAATTTTGGTAATTGGCCTGTCGTTATAGCAGATTTTTCCTTTACTAAAAATGGAGTAAAAAATTCTGTATAATTATAATTTTTTAAATGAAAGTCTATCATAAAATTAATCAATGCTCTCTCAAGCAATGCTCCATTTCCCTTATAAAGAGGAAATCCTGCACCAGAAATCTTCGCTCCTGCCTCAAAATCGATTAAATCAAGATTCTGAGCAATATCAATATGGCTCTTGGGCCTAAAATTAATCTTCTTCTTTTTACTACAGTCTTTCTTTATAACATTTTCTTTTTCTGATGCTCCAATTGGGACTGAATCATGAGGAATATTTGGAATTTCCAGTAACATATCTTTTAAAATTTTAGACTTAGTTCGATGCTCGTCTTCAAGATCTTTAATAGTATTTGATAATTTTTTTAACTTTGCAAAAACAGACTCATCTGATTTGCCTTGAGACTTTAAAATACCAATTTCCTTCGATTTCTGATTTTGCTCTGATTGTAAATCATTAAGTTTTTTTGTCAATTCTCTTAGATTGATATCAGCCTCTACAATACTATCTAAACTTATGGATTTATCTTTTTTTCTTAGACTCTCTTGGATTAAAGATTGTTGCTCTCTTATATTTTTTATATCAATCATATATTATAATTTAATTAATTCTTCTAAGATATTAACATTAATCATTTGTATGACAAGATTTTCTTTATCCATAATCTTAATTTCATATTGTCCTGCATCTGAAATTTTTAACTTATTAAAATAATAATCTGATATAGGATTTAAATATAATTTTTCTTTTTTGATATATGTTCCATCTTTATAAATATGTGCAATAAAATTTCTCTTCTTTGTATCAATGTGATTTGAAAAACCATATATAAATACCGGTTCATTGATGTAATAATTTTTATTACCTACAAAGAAGGTATAGTTTAAATCTTTCTTTTTAGAAACCCAGTCTATTGCTTCTTCAAAATATGTATCATCTCCATTTAATACGTGCTTATAAAAAAATTCATCATTTATTAATACTGATTTAAAATGATTTTTAGAAAAAAATTTCTTTTTTGAAATATTATTTAGTTCATTTTCGTTTGAAAAATTTACTCCGAATAAAGGACCTATTTTCATAAATGAACTGAGATCCTGCTGAGAACCTTTGAACATTATCAGCGAAGTATTTTCTGAGTAAATCTTTTTGATAAAAAGATTGAACCATCGATCTGAAATAGGCATTTCAGGAAAATTATCAAGAATAACTATGTCATATTTTTTAAACCAAAAATCCTCAAAATTGTGTGTATAGGTATCAAATTGAGGAAAAAAATGATCAAAACTATTGTCTATTTTACTGATAATAGCTCTAGAATTGTAATTAAGAGTACCGCTAATAAGCGCAATATTCAGCTTCTCAGTCTTCAAACCTGTAGTGAAAGTATGTCTATTGTTAGATATATTATTCTCTAATTTTAGACTAGAAAGCTTTACGTCAAATACATTATTAAAATCAATATTATCTTTAACAAGAAATGATTGAAAATAAGTATGTTTATTACTGTATAACTTAATCTTATCTGATGCTATTAATTTTCCACCATTAGATAGTGTAATCTGTGTTAATTCATCACCATTTTGATTATTAATTTCAATATCAATGTAGATAGATTTCTTATCGAAGCGATTTGGATATACAATAACATTCTTTATAGCTATGTCTACTGTATCTTCTGAAATTTTTGATTCAATACTTTGTGGAATTATAGTATCTGAAATAATATCAGTCTCATCAGCAAAAAAGAAAAGGGAGTTTATATAAATTGCTCCACCTATAGCCGTAAAAATAGATATCCAGAATAAAAGATATTTATTTTTCATCATTAAACAACCATACCTCTAGAGTAAGCAGAAAAATTAATCCCAATTTTAGCTGAATTATTATTTATCTTTTTTTCTCCTAAAAATGCTATCATATCTGCATTATCTGTACAATACTTTAATGATGGAAAGATAATAGTTTTATCTAACTCATTTAATTTTTCTCTTAGTCGTTGATTTGCAGCAACTCCACCACATACTATCCCAGTATTAATATTTAAATCGTTCATAGAATTCTTCAATTTTCCTACCAAACAATCAACAATAGCTTCTTGATAACTTGCAGCAACATCGCTTAAATTATATTCGTTCTTATTAACACAATTAATTAAAGATGTTTTAAGTCCACTAAAACTAAAATTGTAAGTACCATCGTTAATAATTGGACGTGGAAAATCTATCAATTCTTTATTCCCTTTTTTGGCTAACTTTTCTATTTCCGGCCCGCCTGGATAATTTAATCCTAACGTTTTGGCTCCTTTATCGAAAGCCTCTCCACAAGCATCGTCTAACGTTTCACCCAGTAAGGTATATTCAAATAAATCTTTAACAAGCCATAGTTGTGTATGGCCACCGGAAACAAGCAAATTAATAAAAGGAGGATCTAATGCTTCAAATTCAATAAATGCTGAATTCAAATGTGCCTCTAAATGGTTAATAGGTATAATAGGGATACCTAAACCTTGAGACATACCTTTAGCAAAAGAAATACCAGATAATAGTGAACCCATTAACCCTGGCCCACTTGTTACTGCAATTGCTTCTAAATCAGAATATTTCAACTTAGAATCTTTGAGAACTTTATCTGTAATTTCAGGTAAAAATTTTTCATGTTCTCTTGATGCAATTTCGGGTACTACCCCACCAAATTTTGTGTGGATTGATTGTGTTTTTGTGTAACTAGAAATGATTTTTGAATTATCGCATATAGCTACACCAGTTTCATCGCAAGATGTCTCTATTCCTAAGATAATCAATTGATTTCTTTTATAACTAAAATTTCTAAATTATTTGGAGATAAATCTTTCCATTCCATAAGAGCACCAGGGATCCTAACCTCTGGTGAATAAAATTGTTTATCTGGAGTCCAATACTTTTCAAAATTAATTAAAACTTCTATATCTGTAGATACAATACTAGCAATTTGATTTAACCCTCCAACAATAGTGAGTGAAACTGTAGCAGGGTTAACAAATACATTTACATCGTTAGGCTTATTAATCAATTTTACAGGTATTCCTGTTACAATTGTTTCACTAATAGGCTGAATATCAATAAATCCTTGAACTTTCTTTGGATCAAAATCAACTAATTTATCTGGATTTATGATTAATAATTCTCCATCTACTGATGTTATTAAATTTGACATAGTATCTTTTTCAGTGTTGACAAATGTAATATTATCTACAATTTCTTGAGGTCCACCAATACTAATAGAGTCTGGTAAAAAACTTACATCTCCAACTTGTATATACCCTGGATTAGTTGAAATCAATATTTGTGATTTGATTGGTACTTTCTTCACCAAATACTGATCTAAGTTAATTTTTATATTTCTAGGAGATATAACTTCAACAAATTCTAAATCTAACGAAGATGGTAAAACTATTTTTTCTGGATTATTTTTATAATATTGATCGAGTTCAAAATTATATTCGTCTGCAATACTACTTAAATCTAGAACAGCTTTGTAATCTTCATAAAAATTATCAAAGAATCTGAGCCAAATAAATGCTCTACCTGAACCTTTCAGAGTAACAATAATACTTTCAGGAACTTCTTCTTTGTAGGTCTTTTGCTCTTGAAGATTACGTGCAACTAAAGGAATTTTTGTTGTAACAGAATAAATATCTTCACTCTTAATAAAAAACCAAAAAATAAATGCGATAACAAAAGAATATAGAAGTCTTTTGATCTGGTTAGTGTTAGTCGACATCAGGCTGATCAAGCATTAAGATGACATTCTTATCTTTTTCTTTAACCTCAACAACTAATAAATCGACAGTGCCACCTGGTTCAATGGAAGGTAAATAATCTTTCTTTAATTCTTTTGAAATTTTGTCTGAAGGAACAAGACCTACAATATCATCTCCCATATCAACTACAACTCCAGTATCATTTATAGCTGAAACAGTTCCTTTAAGTTTGTCACCTGCAGAATATTTTTCTGCTATATCAGACCATGGATTTTCTGCTAGATGATCTTTCATACTTAATAAGATCTTTCTATCCTTATCTGATATGTCTACAACAACAAACTTGATTTTATCACCTTCATTAACAAATTCTTTTGGGTGTATCGGATTCTTTGTCCAATGAAAATCTGTATTTCTTATAAAGCCTTCAATGTCTTTTCCTAAATCTACATATGCTCCAAATTTTGTGACTTTATTAACTGCGCCTTCTTTTTTGTCGCCTATACTTACTTGAGAAGATATATCATTCCATGGATCTTGAGTCAATTGCTTAATACCTAAACTAATTTTTTGCTCATTAGCATCAATAAATAAGATTTTTGACTCTAAAGAATCGCCAACTTTGTATTGATCTGGAAGATTTTGAATATTTTTTGTCCATGATATTTCAGAGATATGAATTAAACCTTCAATACCTTTCTCTAGTTCAATAAAAATACCGTAATTCATGATACTAACAATCTTACCTGTCATAATATCTCCAATACTGTACTTATCTGGTATTGTTTTCCAAGGATTCTCTACTAACTGCTTTAGTCCTAAGGATATTCTTGATGTCTCTTGATTGTAATCAATAATTTGAACTGTGATTTCATCTCCTATTGATACAATTTCAGATGGATGGTTAATTCTACCCCAAGAGAAATCAGTGATATGTATCAATCCATCAACACCACCTAAATCAACAAATGCACCAAAATCCGTTATGTTCTTTACCAGACCCTGTAACTGTGCACCTACTTCAATCTTTGTCATTAATTCTTGTCGTTTCTCATTTAGCGATTCTTCTAATATTGCTTTTCTAGATACCACAAGATTCTTTCTTAACTCATCTACTTTTACAATTTGAAAATCAAATTCCTTATTAATCAAATCATCAAAGTTTTTTATCGGTTGAACATCCGCTTGAGATCCTGGTAAGAAAGCTTGTATAACTCCTAAGTCTACTACAAGGCCTCCCTTAACACGTTTAATAATTTTTCCTTGTACAGGTTCAGCTTTTTCACAAAAATCTTTTAGCTCATCCCATCTCTTAATAAAATCTGCTTTATATTTTGATAAAGTAATGTTTCCATCTGTATCTTCAAATTTTTCAAGAAATATATCAATATTAGAACCAATCTCAGGTAAGTCTTTGTTACTAAATTCTGATCTACTAATTAGGCCTTCTGATTTAAAACCAATATCTACCATAACGTCATTATCGCTGATACCAATTACTTTTGCTGATATAATTTGATTCTCTGATATATCATTAAATGTACTTTGATATTCTTCTAAAATATCATCAGTCAATTTTTCAACTTCCACTTGATCTTCTTTTCCAGAAATTACTTTAATGCCTGCAAATAAATCTTTGCTTAAATAATCTTTAATTGTTTTTTTAGAAGATACTTCTTCTAAAACAGGTTTATCTTCTGAAACTTGTTCAATAGTTTGTTTCTCTACTGGTGCTTCTACTACTGCTTCTACTACTGCTTCTTCTACTACTTCGTTATTTATGTCTTGTTTAGGTTGATCATTCATATTATTTAGTTTCTCTCAATGTGTTTATAGATTTGATTAACTTGATCATCAAAAGTGCAGTTTGATGTATCAATTACAATTGCATCGCTTGCTTGTTTCAATGGAGAAAGTTTACGACTACTGTCATACTGGTCTCTATCTATCAAATCTTGTTTTATTTTGTTAACGTTTAACTCCTCATTTAATCTCTTAAAGTCTTTTAATCTTCTTTCTGCTCTAGTGTCATAGTCAGCTATCAGAAAAAATTTATACTTTGCTCCCGGATAAAGTACTGTCCCAATATCTCTTCCCTCAATAACAAAGTTACCATTTTCTGTGATATCTTTCTGTATTTTTACTATTTTTTCTCTTACAGGTTGCAATGCACTAACCTCACTTACTGCATTCGTAATTTCTTTACTACGAATTAGCGAACTCACATCTTTATCATCCAATAATATCGTGATGCTATTGTTGGAGGTAAAGTCTATTTCCAAATTTAAAATATCTAACATTTTTCTGACCTGACTTTCAGAATTGATATCGATAGAATGCTGTCTAAAAAAATAAGTAACAGCTCTATACATAGCTCCAGTATCTAAATACTGATACCCTAGCTTACTCGCTAGGCTCTTTGCGGTGGTAGTTTTACCAACACCAGCAGCTCCATCAATTGTTATTACCATAAAAATTCTCAGAAAGTTAGTTTCTCTTTCAATAAATGCCAAGATGTTTAAAATCTTATCCTTTTCTTGTTATTCTGTCTAAATATTGCTTTTCTTTCTTTGTTAATTCTCTCCATTGACCTTCTTTCAATTGATTCAATGTAATATTACCAAACTTTATTCTTTTTAAAGCTATCAACTTAAGACCTGAAAACTTAAATATTCTTCTTATTTCATTCTTTTTACCTTGTCTTAATATCATATTAACATGCACTGTATTCTTAATTTTTTCTTGTGATATAATTTTTGCTTTACCTTTTTCTCCCGAACCAATAAAAATACCTTTCTCAATTTTTTTAATAATTTTATCATTAATGAATTCATTAGTCTGCGCAACGTACTCTTTTGGTATTTTATTTTTAGGATGAGTCAGGAACTGAGATAGATCTCCATCATTAGTTAACAAAATTAAACCTGTGGTATCTTTATCTAATCTACCTACATGATTTAAAAAAGGCTTTCTAGGGATTAAATCAAAAATTGTTTTTCTACCCATTTCATCGCTTCTAGACGAAATAAATCCTTTAGGTTTATACAAAACTACTGTGGTAGTATTTGAGTTTAAAATAATTTTTTGATCATCTAATCTAATAACATCTTTTAGGGAATCAATATCAGCAAAAGGATCCATGACTACCACGTTATTAACAGTAACCATTGCTAATTGAATGGATTCTTGTGCTTTTCTTCTAGAAATAATTCCAGATGATGAAATGAATTTAAATAACTTCATTAGTGATTCCATTATCTTCAGAATCTATAATTTCAGAAATCTCACTACTTGTTGGCATTTCAGACAAACTTGTTAATCCAAAGTGTTTTAGATATTCATCGGTAGTATTATAAAACAATGCTTTGCCCAACGAATCATCCCTACCTCCTATCTTTATTAGTTTTTTATTCAATAGATTTTTTAAAACACCTTTACAGTCCACCCCTCTTATCGATTCAATATCTACTCTTGATATAGGCTGCCTATATGCTACAATTGCCAGAACTTCTAGACTTGCATTGGATAGCATAAGCTTTTTAGCTGGAATATACTTGGATATAAACGGTTCAAATTCTTTTTTACTAGCAAGCATATATCCCTCTCCTACAGATTTAATTTCGAAAGCGTGATTAGAATATTTAATATTAATATCATTAACAACCTCATCTAACAATGGGACATCATGTCCATCAAATACTCTACTTACATCAGATTGCAAAAGAGGTTCAGATGCAACGAATAATAAAGATTCTATAATTAATTGTTGTTCTTTCATGCTGTGATAAGATTTAATTTGATTTCAATATCGTCAAAAGTCTTTTTTTGTTTACAAATCAATTCAGATTCCTTAATCATATCTAATACAGCCAAAAATGTAACAATAATTTCTAATTTACTTTCTAATTTCTTAATCAAAGTAGCCAATGAAATCACTTTTTTCTTTTTAAAACTAGAAATAATAAACTGTTTTTGTTCTTGCAACGATAGTGTTTCTCTTGCCAGAGTAAGTGGATTATCTTGTGGTGCATTATCAATAGCAGATTGAAAGATTTTTGATATATCAAACAAACTTACTTCGTTCAAAAAGTCTGCAGGACTAGACATTTTTTCAAGAATAATCCTATCATTCGGACGATAAAACAAATCTTTATTTTCTTCATGCATTTCTTTTAATTGATATGCAATATTTTTGAAATTTTTATACTGTAATAATTGATCTATCAAATTAACTCGCGGGTCATCAATATCTAATCCTTCCTCATCTTGCTGTCTAGGCAATAACATTCTTGTTTTTAATCTCAATAGTAATGATGCCATAAAAAGAAACTCTCCGGCTATTGAAACATCTAATTTTTTAGCGGTGTTGAGCACATCAATATATTCTGATGTGATTTTAGAAATTGGAATATCATAAATATCTATTTTATCTCTTTTAATAAAATATAAAAGTAAATCTAATGGTCCTTCAAAATTTTCTAACTTTACATTAAACACTATTTAGACCATTCCAATAGATTTTTTGACATTTGATAGCGTATCAGATGCAATCACTTCGGCTTTTTTTCTTCCTATATCCATTAGATCGAAAATATCATCTGGATTATCTAAATAATGCTGCTTCAAAGCTCTTTGCTTAGAAAAATAATCCATTATATGTTCATATAATTCATTTTTTATGCTCATATACTTTAGGCCTGGCGTGGCATATCTATCTTTCAGTTCATTTTTTTCATCATCATTTAAAAATAATGCATACATATTGAAAAGGGGTGTATCTGTATCTTTGGTCTCATTCAAACCAGCAGAATCAGTTACAATATTCATTATTTGATTTTTCATATACTCTTCACTACCAAAAATAGGAATAATATTATTATAAGATTTGCTCATTTTCTTGCCATCAATTCCAAAAATTATCTCGCTATTTTCATCAATATCAATTTCTGGAATAGTAAAAACTGGTCCATGCGTATTATTAAATTTTATAGCAATATCTCTTGTCATTTCTAAATGCTGCTTTTGATCTTTTCCGACAGGAACAATATCAGATTGGAATGCTAAAATATCTGATGCCATTAATACGGGATAAGCAAACAGTCCCATATTAGGTGTCAGTCCATTTGCGACTTTATCTTTATAGGATGTTGATCTTTGCATTAAGCCAACGCTTGTAAAATTAGATAATATCCATGTTAACTCTGTCACTGCTGGTACGTGAGATTGAACCCATACTGTAGATTTTTCAGAATCAAGCCCTAGAGCTAATAAATCAGAAAATGCATTAAATGTATTTTTCTCTAGCTCTTCTTTATTACTAATAGATGTCAAAGAATGATAGTTGGCGATAAAACAAAACAAATCAGAAGAATCTTGAAAATCAATCATTCTCTTAATCATACCAAAATAATTTCCGATATGTAATAACCCTGAAGGTTGTGCTCCGCTTAATATTCTTTTTTTCTTCATTCTAATTTCTATTTATAAATAAATAATCTTTCCAGCCTGAATTTCTATCTTTTACAAACTGATTAAAGTACATGAATCTATTAGGTTTTTTTGGTTGTTTCATCAATTTCATATTTGCTTCTTTCGGTGTTCTATTTCCTTTCCTTGCATTACAAGGAGAACAAGCTACAATCAAATTCTTCCATGTATCCGAACCACCTTTATATTTTGGAATGATATGATCAACTGTTAAGCTTGATTTCGACCCACAGTACTGACAACATGAATTATCTCGAAGTAATAAATTTTTTCTATTCAGAACGACTTCAAGACTGTTATACGATACATATGTTTTTAGCTTTACAACGCTAGGTACTTTTATTCGAGTCGAAGGAGAATATATATACTGATCATAGTTCATTAGTACATCAACTTTATTTAAAAAATATAAACATAAAGCACGCTTGGAAGAACAAACTGCAAGTGGTAAATAACTAGCATTTAATACAAGCGTGACATTGTTGTTGATGTTTAGATTTGGATTATTTGTTTTCATTCTTTATGAATTTATGAAAATAATCACTCACATTTTATAAAAATAACATTAAGATAGCCCAGAGTAAATGCAGGGAATACTAGTGAAATTCTAGAACAGTCTCCGCTACTGTAATTATTGATATTTAATCGTCAAATTCCCAAATAATACCAAAAGATAGGAGGCTGTTCATCGGATTGAATAGCTCAGCATTATTGATAGAATAGTCTCCATCAACTGGCAATCGATCAAGTGCATTTTTTAATCGTACCGTCAAAAGAACATCTGCAATTGAAATATCTAAATCTAGTCCAATATTATAGCTATCATTATAGTTTATACTATTATTTGATATAGGCATATTTCTAAAGTAGTCAAAAGAATACTGAGAATGATTAGCCGACAAATATATCAATGAAAGCTTTCCAGCAACTCCTAGTTTTTTATCAACAAAAGACGTGTTAAAATGATAGTCCATTTCTATTATATCAGATCTATTGGAACTAATAAGACTATCATAAAAATTATGATAATGAATTAAATTGATCTTACTTTCTTTTAAAGGTATTGAAATTTTCGTTTTGAGCGACAACATATCATCAGAAAGAAAACGATATCCATCATCTTCAGGAATTGAAACTTCTCCTAATATGTAATTAGCAGCAACATTATTTGCTTGAATAAATCTTAAACTTGAAACTAAATCAATTTTGGTGCTTAAATAATAGTTTAAAATTAATGAATCCCAATTTTCTACTTCTTCATCGTTAAAGCCATTAAATTCATAAGAATCAAAGAGTAATCTAGTAGGCTTATTTTCTCTTTTAATCAAGAACTCAACTGAACCGAACGTAGCATTATAGGCAATATTTGGACTGACTTTATCGCCAATATAATCAATACCATACTTTAATTGTCCCAACTGAAGTTTGTTATTATTGGATAATTGTAATGTATTCCTACTATATGTTCTTGAGGATACTTTATCTACATAATATTTATTATCTAAAAAAGCCTCTATTGAAATATGCTTACCATTAGCTGCCTTCATATTAAATCTATTTCTTTGAATATCTACCTCATGATTAATCGGATATTCAACAATCTTTCTTTCATCGTATTTACTGATATGATTAATTGCAACATTATACTTCCAATCATTTTTTACAAAAGAATCTCCAATTGTTAGTGAAAAAAAATCAGAAAATTCTTTATTAATAGATGTATCTAAACCCGATTGATTATCAAAAATAAACTTTGAATCTTCTCTAAAATATCCAGCAGAAAAATAAATTTCATGATCTGATACTTTAGTACTATAATCAATTTTATAAAATAAACTCAGCGGACTAGAATCTGCATTTGCAAATTCTGAATAATTACCAAAAAAACTTTTCTTCATTCCTAAAAACTGAAAATCACTTTTCTCAGAACGCTTCTTAAGTCCAATATTTAATCTATCAAAACCATAATCACCAAATTCATATCTAAATTTACTTTTAACATAAATAGAATCAGATGGAAGATTATCAAAATTAAAAGAAGAAAATTTATTTTTAAAATACGTTGATGATCTATCGATAAGCAGATTATCAAACTTTTGATCTTTATCCCAAATAATCTGATTATTATTTAAAATAACTCCAAATTGATTTGAAAGATCATAATGAATATGATTTTGCCCAAATAATATAGATACAGTTATAAGATAAGCTAAAATAAGTTTATTAGTCATTTTTGACTCATAACATTAACATGTGAATCCATATAATTAATCGTATGCAATAGAACTGCTTCCAAGGTTTGAGGTTCAACAGGACTTTGCCATTCTTTTCTACCTTGATAAGATAAGATTAAATGCTCTAGTCTTATTTTATCTTCATCGGGGAAACGTTTGACTTGCCTAATATAATTATTAACGATATCTCTAGATAAAATAGCGTTACCTATCAATCGTCTTTCATTTGATTTGGGTTGAGAAAATCCCATATTAATTGAATATAATTTTCCAATTTGATGTAAACAAGCGCCTGTTAAAAGTAAATCTATATCTACTTTATAATGCTTTCCTAAAATTTTAGAAATTTTAATCAATGAAACAGTTTGCTCAATCAAACCGCTTTGATAATTGTACTGATATGAAATGCTAGCTGGATAAATCTGAAATTTTTGTTTATGGTCTACTAATATTTTCTTTACCAATTGCTTTAAATGAATTTTAGAGATTTGATCAATTTCCTTAATCAAATGACTCCATAATTGTTTTGGATTCTTTTTCGAACTTGGTATTAAATCGGATGAACTAAAACCATACTTTGCATATTTTTCAATAGATGCTCTAGTAATATTCTTTATTTTAATAAAAATACTATCACCATATTTATAGGTACTACCTTTAATAGCAACAGGATTTCCTACATCAAATTTTTTTGATAAAGATTCTACATTATCCCATATACGAGCTCTTATTAATCCTGATTTATCTTGTAATAGTAAATCGAGATAAATAGAGCCGTCTTTCTTTCTTCTCAATTTTTTTTCTATGCAAAGATAGAAGCCTTGAAGTTTCATTCCAGAAACTAGATTACTAATGAGAATTGATTTCATTTAAAAACTAACTTTTAGGATGATTACACTGAGTACCCGTACAGGTAGCAGATAATTGATGAACTCTTTTTGTAACTTTGAGATTGAGATCTTTAGCAATTTTATCTTCAATCTTTGATATACTGTTATCAAAAAACTCAAAAATTTCTCCGCAATCTTCGCATACAATGTGATCATGCTGTGGGGTAATAGATTTTTTATTATGCTCATATAAAAATCTACCATCATCTAAAGTGAGTTTTTTTAATAAGCCGTGTTTTACAAACACATCAATTGTTCTATATAAAGTTGCTCTTGAAACATTGATTTTTTTCTTTTTAAGAGAGTGAAGAATAGTCTCGATATCTCTGTGCTTGTTTGTTCCAGATAATTCATCCCAAATATCTAAACGCTGTTTTGTAGCTCTGAGACCTTCAGTCTTTAAGACTGATTCAACTTCTATATGAAATCTACATGGTATTAAATTTTGCATTCTTCAAATTACCTAATCTATTTTTTTTAGTCTAGCATATTTAACGATAAGCTTTTTTCTTAATCCGCCATCAAATTCAACACCAACTTTTTGATTTTCACCGGTTCCACTTAATACTAGAATGGTACCGACACCAAAAAGATTATGTTGTACTTGATCGCCTTTTTTGAAATCATCAAATTGTGTGACGGTTCTAGATATTTGAAATGTTTTTTTACCACCAGAACGTACGAATCTTTTTATCCTAACTGTTTTATAAGGCTTAACCTTTATTACATCTTTATCAATTTCATTTAAAAAATCAGACTGTCTAAAAGATGATCTCTTTAATCCACCAAACGTTCTTCTTTGCTGCGCATTTAGCAAATAGACTCTCTCCATTGCTCTTGTTACTGCAACATAAAACAGTCTTCTTTCTTCTTCTAATTGATCCGAAGGATCATCATCGCGTATCAAAGGAAACAGGCCTTGCTCCAAACCAGAAACAAAAACTGTAGGAAATTCTAATCCTTTTGCTGTATGGATTGTCATAAGTGCCACATGTGACTTACTATTATCATATCCATCCAGATCGGTATAAAGCGCTATTTCCTGTAAAAAATCTCTCAAATAAGCACCGGGATTTTTTTCAGAAAAATGATCAACGCTCGATTTTAATTCTTGAATATTGTTATAACGGTCTTGTTCTGCAGGATTGTTTTTATAATAATTCTCAATATTAAATTCTTCTAACAAAACACGTATCAATTCTTTGCAATCTAAAGTTTCTAATAAATCGTGAAATTTATTAATTGATAAATAAAACTGTTCAATTGAATCTTGCTGTTTTCCTCTCAATTTTATATCCCTACAAGACTTTAAACTCTCAAATAATGAAATGCCTTTTTCTGATGCTAAATCATTAAAGATAGTAATAGATTTTTCACCAATCCCTCTAACTGGAAAATTGATAATTCTTTTTAATGCAATATTATCATTCGGATTACATACTAAGGTTAGATAAGCCAGAACGTCTTTAACTTCTTTTCTGTCATAAAATTTAGTACCTCCAACAATACGATATGGAAGACCTTCTCTAATCATGGTTTGCTCAATTATTCTAGATTGCGCATTTGTACGGTAGAGTATAGCAAAATCATTAAATGGAGTTTTATTAATTTTAATTTCTTTTTTTATAGAATCGCATATTGCATTGGCCTCATCTTCATCGCTTCCAGTAGAGATAAGTGAAATCTTTTCTCCTAGATCTTTAGTAGCAACTAATTTTTTCTCAGCTCTATTAATATTATTTTTAACTACAGACCACGCACCATCAAGAATACGCTGAGTAGATCTATAATTTTTTTCTAACTTAATTTCTACAGCTTTTGGGAATGTATCCTTAAAGTTTGTTAGGATGTTATCAATATTTGCTCCTCTCCAACCGTAAATAGATTGATCATCATCTCCTACAACCGTAATATTTTGATGTTTACCACCTAAAAGACTAATTAATTCAAATTGGGGTGAATTAGTATCTTGAAATTCATCGACTAGTATATATTTCCATAACTGTTGATATTTTTTTAGCAAAGCATTGCTATGCTTAAATAATTTAAGAGGCATTCCAATTAAATCATTAAAATCTACAGCATTATTAGACAATAATAATTCTGAGTATCGCTTATACACTTCTGCAATTTTTTTATCTTCAAAACTGTTCGCTTTAGATTCTACCTCTTCTACTGACATAGAAGCATTTTTAAACTTATCAAGCTGTGAACGAAGAAAATTGATATTCAACTCTTTAGACTCTGTAATATTTAATTCCTCTCTTACTTCTTTTAATAAAGCTTTTTGATCAGAAACATCATAGATAGTAAAGCTGCTATTATACCGATCATCTAAATAACTAATATGTTTTCTTAGAATTCTTGCTCCGATTGAATGGAACGTTCCAACATTTACATTATCACAATTAACGCTCTCTTGAATGCGCTCTTTCATTTCAGATGCAGCTTTATTAGTAAATGTCAGAGCTAAAATCTCATTGGGACTATAAATCTTGTCTTTAATTAAATGCCATATCTTGTAAGTTAAAACTCGAGTCTTTCCAGTCCCGGCACCCGCAAAAACAAGGACGGGATGTTTAACAGTTTTTACAGCTTTAAGCTGCTGAGCATTTAAATCGCCTAAGTTCATCGATTCTCTCTTTTATACTGCTTGTACAGACTCTTTGCTTCTAAATGATCTTTCTGATTAGTAGTAAATATATGAGAACCATCACCTTGTGCTACAAAATATAAATAATCCGTATCAGCAGGATATAACGCCGCTCTAATCGATTCTAATCCAGGATTATTAATAGGTCCAGGAGGTAGTCCGTAATTTAAATAAGTGTTATATGGAGAAATGCGTCTTAAGTCTTTATTGCTTAGCGCTTTTGGATGACCTGGTATTAAATATTGTATAGTTGGATCTGCTTGCAATTTCATTCTTTTCTTTAGTCGATTGTGATAGACTGAAGATATCATAGATCTCTCTTTATCTAATAAAGCTTCTCCTTCTATAATCGACGCTAAAGTTACAACCTCATGTACCGTAAATCCTAGCTCATTTGTGCGTTCTATGAATGTTTTATTAAAGTTCTTCCAGAACTCGTTAATCATGGTAGTAACAACTTCACGATTGCTTGTGTCTTTAAAAAAATAATATGTATCCGGGAAAAGATATCCTTCTAAAGAAGAGGCTTGAATATCAAACTCTGCAATAAATCTTTGATCTTTAAACAATGGAACATAATCATCAGATGCATCAAATAAATTATTTGCCTTTAGAAATATTTGCTCCGATGATAAACCTTCAGGAATTGTTAATTTTAATCGAATTGGACCTTCTTTAAAAATTGTATTAATGATATCTTTGCTACTAACCTTCCCTTCAACAGCAAACGTTCCAACTGGTATTTTATCGGATAAGCCAAGAAAATAAACTCGATACTTAAAAAAAGATTTATTGTGAATAATCTCTTTTTCATGCAAAAGATTGGTCACAGTATTTAATGACATCCCTTTTTCAATCACAAAAATAGTTTTATCAACCTCTTGATTCGAAGTAAAAAATATGCTCGCTCCAAGAAGACTGAGGGTGAAAAACAGTCCAAGCACTAAATCACGACTACTATTATTATTGGCTACCATAAAGAAGGAGAAATTAATTCTTTTATAGCCTGAAATCAATTGTAAGGAATTATATTTTTTGGAAACTAGCTAGAAGAAATTTAACTTAACATAAATGACTAACAAAAATAAACAACCAATTAACTTCAAGTGGCCATACAAAACTAAAAATTATGTTTTGTTTGGGGCCGGAGTTTTCGTTATAATTGTGGGTTATTTGACAATGTATTTAGGAGAAGTTGACAGCTTTCAAAGTTTAGTCCTTTCTCCTTTGCTTTTATTAATCGGGTATTTAGGTCTCATTCCATACGCATTATTATATAATAAATAATTATATGGGGTAGTAGTTCAGCTGGTTAGAACGCCGGCCTGTCAAGCCGGAGGTCGCGGGTTCGAGTCCCGTCTATCCCGCAAATAAATAAAAGCAATAAATACACTAAAAAGGAACTTTGATAGTTCCTTTTTTTGTAAAACAATTAAAATGAAAAATATTTATCAAATTGGAGCTGGAATGGTTGGAAGTGCAATGGCTATTGATCTTTCGAGAAATAACAATCTTTTCCTTGCAGATTATAACCTTAAGACTCTTGAAAATATCCAATCTAGGAATCACAACATTCAAATATCT
>JAAZXT010000005.1 GCA_014240005.1 Fidelibacterota bacterium
AATCAATTGGTTCTGTAGGATTTTTCAAAGTCGATCCTGTTACTACAATAGTATCTCCTTCTTTTTCTATTAATACTCCACATGATTGCATTGCTTTAATAGTAGATTGTAAATCTTCTCCATCATTTAAATTTGTAATACGACTTACTCCGCTTGCAATGGAAGCTAACATAATTGATCGATGCGAAATCGATTTATCTCCCGGCAATGAAATAGTAGAATTAACAATCATTACTTTGCCATTTCCTCTGCAATATTGAATGAAAGTTCTAATGCTTGATTTGCATTCAATCTTGGGTCGCAATGTGTGTGATATCTAGAGTTCAAGTCATCATCGCTTAGCTTATATATACCGCCTGTACACTCTGTTACATTCTGACCTGTCATTTCTAAGTGCATTCCACCTAGATGACATCCTTTGGACTTTAAAATTTGAATTGCCCTTGTAGTCTCATTTAATAGCGATGAAAAATCTCTTGTTTTAAGCCCTGAAGAAGATTTTACAGTATTTCCATGCATTGGATCAGAAATCCATAATACAGATTTTTTATGCTTGTTAATTGTATCTATCAATGTAGGTAAATGCGCTTCAATATTACTTTCTCCATAACGAAAGATTAATGAGATCTTACCTGGCTCATTGTTTGGATTGATAACATCAATAATCTTAATCAATTCCTCTGGATCCAATGACGGTCCACATTTAATACCAATAGGATTGTTAATCCCTCTACAATACTCTACATGCGCACTATTAACAAAGCGCGTTCTATCTCCAATCCAAATAAAGTGTGCTGAAGTGCAATAAATGTCATTCGACAACGAATCTTTACGAGTTAACGCTTCTTCATAAGGAAGATGCAATCCTTCATGACTGGTATAAAAATCTACTGTATTTAGGTCGATTACTTTTTCAGTATTAACACCTACAGCATCCATAAAGTCTAAATATTCTGTAATGTTATTTGCAATTTCTTCATACTTCTTTCCTTCCTTGCTTGCCTTCACAAAACCCATATTCCAAGAATTTACTTTACGCAAATTAGCAAATCCTCCTTGAGCAAAAGATCTTAACAAGTTTAATGTAGATGCTGATTGTGAATATGCATGTAACAGTCGTGCAGGATTAGGATTTCTATCTTTTTCTGTAAATTCTATTCCATTAATTGAATCTCCGTAATAACTATTCAGTGTCACGCCGTCAATTGTTTCTGTATCAGATGATCGTGGTTTCGCAAATTGTCCTGCAATTCTACCTAACTTAATAACAGGTACCTTCATTTTTGATGTAATGACAGCACTCATTTGTAGAATTACGCGAAAAGTATCACGAATATTATTAGCGTTAAATTCTTTAAAACTTTCAGCGCAATCTCCTCCTTGTACTAAAAAAGACTTCCCTTCAACTGCCTTTGCTAATTCTGACTTAAGATTTTTACATTCTCCGGCAAATACTAGTGGTGGAAAGGTGTTTAACCGATCTAGCGTCTCGTTTAATTCGTTTTGATCTTCATATTCAGGAATATGTTTTATATCAAAGTCTTTCCATGAATCTTTCGTCCACTTACTCATTACTTCTCCTCTACTTTTTTTGATTCTGCGATAATTGATTGATAAATATGCTTCAAAAAATCTGCCTCTATTGCTGAAAATTTGGCATCAATCTTTGCATAAATCTGGCTTTCTCTATTTTGATCTAACACCGGCAATCCTTCCTGTTTTTTAATATATCCAATGGTTGTTACCGCGTCCAATCGATCAATTAACAAATCAAACACTTGATTATCAATTGCATCTATTCTGTCTCTATTTTTTTGTATGTCTTTATTCATCATTACCTCCATATAACAAAAAACCCTAGCGGATTAATGCTAGGGTTCGTGTAGTTTTTTATATAGTCCTATTATTAGGCCTCTACAGTCCCCCTGCTTCTAAAATAATAATAGTTAAGAAAGTTCTTCATTTCATAGAGTTTAAACATGAGTTAATACGGTTAGCAAGATAAATTATTTATTTAAGTAATTTGTTTCAATTTATTGCTTTAAAAATCAACTTACGCATCGCTTGATCTTCTCTAATAGCAGTTTCTGAGAATTTAAATGGCTTAAATTCTCCCTTATTATAGAGAGAAGTTTGATCGCTATAATGCGGTGATTTGAATACACCAGATTGCCCGGTTGGAAGAATACTTAAACCATTATCAAAATTAGAAAAATCAATCACTCTTCTCATTGATGACCCTGCTCGAACATCAAATGGACTGCTCACAGAATAACTTGCAGCTCTTGGTGTCATTCCAGATCCAGCCATTGGATAAGGACCAACACTAAAATGAATTAATTTCTTCACAAGTGGATCTCCATCTAATCGATGACGATAGGTTACTTGATGCACCTGACCCCATGTCAAATCTTTAGGATTGCCATAATTTTTTGTAAGAAAATCATGTGCATCATCAAAAGACTGATTCACGATATCATTTAATGTTTCTTTTTGATCTGATAGTACATTGTCTATCCATAACGATGCCTCTCCATCAAAAATGCTTCGAATAGCTAATGAACGGATATATTTTAAGCTATAAAACGTATCAAAAGAATCTTTCCCAAAACTTTGTAATTCATCCTGAAATAAGTTTTGTATTAAATGAATATAAATGGTGTGAAAAGCTACTGCAGCATGTGAATCTAACGATTCAATTCCATCCCATCCGTTTAAAATATCATACATTTCATCCCCTTTAGCA
>JAAZXT010000039.1 GCA_014240005.1 Fidelibacterota bacterium
AACACTGCTTGTATTCTCTCAAATAGGAATCTTTGTTTCTGCTCTTTTAGCATCTAACTGTCAGAGCGTTGAAAGTTTTGCAATCTTTAATATTTTTTTTATTACACCATTTCCTGACTCAATCAAGACTTTAGTCGAAAATAATATTGCTAACCAAGGGGTTAAGAAGGGGTTAGTAAATATTGACATTGTTAATCCTAGAGATTTCACTAAAGACTCTTATAAAAAAATAGATGACGAGCCTTATGGCGGAGGAAGTGGAATGGTTATGATGTGCCAGCCATTTTTTGATGCAATCGATTATTGTATATCTAAGTCTGATAGTAAGCCAAGAATTATATTTCCATCTCCAAGAGGAGAAGTATTAAATCATTCTATTTCATCTGAGCTCAGCAAAGAAGAAGCATTGATATTTATCTGTGGTCATTACAAGGGATTAGATGAAAGAATTATTGATAAATATGTAGATCTTGAGATATCTATTGGAGATTATATTATCTCAAACGGCGAACTATCGTCTATGATTGTGTTTGATTCTATTGTTCGTTTAATACCAGGAGTATTAAATGATTTAAATTCTGCAATGACAGATTCTTTTGTTGACGATTTACTTGATGCTCCTTATTTTACGCGGCCTAATCAAATAGATGGATTAAAAGTGCCAGATGTGCTATTATCAGGCAATCACAAGTCTATTGAGAATTGGAAAAAAAAGAAAAAGATTGAAATAACCAAAGACAGAAGACCTGATCTTTGGAGAAAGTATAAGAAATTAAATGATTAAAGATAATTTAAGAGACGATATTCCAAGTTTTAAGACTGGAGATACATTATCTATAAATGTTAATGTAAGAGAAGGAAAGAAAGTCCGACAACAGCTTTTTAAAGGTACTGTTATCGCACGTAAAGGCTCTGGTATTTCAGAGACTATTACTGTTAGAAAGATGTCAGATGGCATAGGAGTTGAAAGGGTATTTCCTCTTCATTCACCGGTTATTGCTTCTATGAAAGTAGATAGAGTAAATAAAGTTAGAAGAGCAAAACTTTATTACTTAAGAGGTCTTTCTGGTAAAGCAGCAAGATTAGCTGAAAAAAAATAAAGATTGATTTATAATACCCTACTGTTTGTTCTAAGTTTATCTCACATGTCTGTACACGTCGTAATGATGTTAATTCCAAGCATGTTTATTAATCTGGTTAACTTTTATGATCTTAGTGCATCATCTCTTGGATTAATTTTTAGTATTAGTAGTTTTTGTTTTGGTCTTGGTTCTCTACCTATGTCTTTGTTATATAATAAATATGGACCTAGAACACTGCTTGTATTCTCTCAAATAGGAATCTTTGTTTCTGCTCTTTTAGCATCTAACTGTCAGAGCGTTGAAAGTTTTGCAATCTTTAATATTTTTTTAGGACTTTTTGCTAGTATTCATCATCCTGTATCTTTAACTCTTATATCGGAAGTGTTTGATAAGAATATATCAAAAGCAAACGCATTTCATGGTATCTTTGGAAGTTTAGGCGTATCTACTGGACCATTGCTGTGCTATTATGCAACTACTAATTTTGATTGGCAATTTTCTTTTTTTATAATAGCTATTTTTAATCTATTGATTGCACCTATAACTTATTTTGTTATTCCTAAATCTAAAGTACGAGCATCAATAAATACTTTAGATTTTAAGATAGGAAATCAATTAAAAATGTTGAAGATATTTTTTCTTATATCTTTAATTGTAGGTATCGTATTTACCATTTTTAACACCTTCATTCCATCTGTTTTTAAAGTTGCAATTGGAGAACAATCAAACTTATTTGTATCAGGAATTTTAATATGTGGAATTTTTGGACAAATATTATCAGGATTTTTTGGAGATAAGTTTAATAGAATGAAATTATTATCATTTGTTCTTATGATATTATGCCCATTATTTATTGCTACCTATTTTTTAAGCAATTTTTCATTAGTGGCAGTTTCAGTATTATTGGCCATTTTTATGTACGCTATCCAGCCTCTGATAAATTCAATTATTAAAGATATTACTACTGCAAAAATTCGTTCTGTAGTTTTTGGAATAAACTTCTTCTTAATGTTCGGAGTATCAGGGCTTGTGGCAGCATTAGGAGGATTAATTGCAGATTTGTATAGTTTTCAATTAATTTTCCCTATATTCTCGATATTATTTCCATTAGGAATTTTTTTATTGTATTTATTGTATAAGAACAAAAAAGTGATAGAGGCATAATGTTAGTAAGTATGACAGGTTTCGGTGTTGGACATTACGAAGATAATAGTGTTGTCGTAGATGTAGAACTAAAGTCCTTCAATTCAAGATATTTTGAATTAAATACTAGATCATTTGATTTATCTGGAGAATCAGAATATAAAATAAGAACCTTCTTAAAAAATAAACTGAAGAGAGGTTCTATTAATTTGAGCGTGAAAATTGACTCTAAAGATCAATTAAGATTAAATAAACACAAATTAGAAAGTATTTTAAAATCATACAGAGTGATTGAGAAGGAATATGGCTTAGATCTAAATTACAGTCATTTACTTAAAAATAATGATATGATGAGCTTTAGAACCCTCCCTAAATCAGTGGAGAGTAAGGTTTTGAAGGCCGTAAAGCTTGCTACTGATCAAGTTTTAGATATGAGATCGAAAGAGGGCAAGTCTATTGAAAAAGAGTTTATGAAATACATTACTATCGCAAAGAAAGATTTGAATAAAATAGAATCTATTTATCTGAAGTTGGTTCAAAAGAAAGTGAATTCAAAAAAGACAAGTGAATCTAAAGTAGAAGAATTAGAGAAGCTTGATGTAACCGAGGAAATTGACAGAACAAATAGTCATTTTAATCAAATAGTGCTTTCTGTTAAATCGAAGGATCTTTCAGGCAAAAAAATAAGCTTCATTTTACAAGAGATTAATAGAGAATCGAATACAATATTATCTAAATTTTTAGATAAAAATATTGCTAAACATGCGATAAGTTTAAAGATGCAGGCAGAAAAATTAAGAGAACAAGTGAGTAACATTTTATGAAGAACTTCTTTGTTATATCGGGATCTTCAGGTTCAGGAAAAACAACATTATTAGAATCGCTTTCTCGTGATTTGAATATGGATATCTCAGTTTCATGCACAACTCGAAATAAGAGAAAATATGAAATTGATGGAGTACATTATTCCTTCGTGTCAGAAGAAAAATTTCAGGATATGATTGATGAGAATAAGTTTCTTGAATATGAAAATGTTCATGGCGATCTGTATGGAACGCCATTAGATAGTTTAACGAGATATATGGAAGAAAATAAATCTATTTTTCTAGAATTAGATGTAAAAGGAGCGTTAAGCTTTAAAAAAATATACCCATCAAATACAATATCTATCTTTCTTTCACCTCCAAACTTAGAAGAATTAAGACATAGATTGGTAAATAGATCTACTGAATCTACTGATGAAATTGAGAAAAGATTAAGCAGATTTGAAGAAGAAGACAATTTAAAAAAAGAATTTGACTATACACTTATTAATGATAATTTTGAAACCACGTTTGAGAAGCTAAAAAAAATGGTTATTTCATTTAAAGAAAAGGATTAAAAAATGGCAGTTGAAGCAATTTCTTTTAAAAAATTATTAAAAAAAACTGATGATATCTACGAAGCAGTTCTTGTTTCTTCTAAAAGAGCTAAGCAGATTTTACAAGATCGCGTTGTGAAACAAATGATTGATGAAAATGAAGAAATAGCAGATGATGATGGGATCTTTGCAGAACCTGTTGTTAGAGAAAATATCGACTACGATAAAGAAGAAAAAGTTACAAGCATTGCTCTTGACGAATTTTTAGATGGAAAAATTGATTGGAAAAAGTCAGACGAGTCAATTGACAGATAATCTCAGTTTAAAAAAACAATATCTTTCTCAGAATAAAGAATTATTTGGCAAAGAAATCTTTCTCAAATTAGACAAAAAATCTAAATTATCAAAAACTGTAGTAATCGATGATACGTGGTATCATGCACTTCAGAACGAGTTTTCAAAGGATTACTGGAAATCTTTAACAGACACTGTCCGTAAACTTTACAAGACAAAGGTAGTATATCCCGATCCTAAAAAGGTCTTTAATGCTTTTGATTCTACGCCGTTTAATAAAGTTAAAGTAGTTATTATAGGACAAGATCCATATCATGGTGCTGGACAGGCACATGGATTATGTTTTAGTGTTGAGAAAGATACTAAAATACCTCCTACTTTACGCAATATCTACAAGGAGTTGAACTCAGATGTAGATATATCTATTCCAACTACCGGTAACTTACAATCTTGGGCGGATCAAGGAGTTTTAATGTTAAATACAGTATTAACTGTTGAAGCTAATCAGGCTAATTCACATAAGGAGTTAGGGTGGGAAAAATTCACGAAGGCAGCTATTAAAGTCGTATCCAAAGAATTAGAAAATGTAGTATTTATACTATGGGGAAAGCAAGCACAGTCTTTTTCTACTATTCTAAATGAAGATATCCATTACATCCTTTCTTCTGTGCATCCTTCACCATTATCAGCGCATAATGGATTTTTTGGATGCAAACACTTTTCTAAAGCTAATGATTATCTAATAAAACAAGGTAAGACTCCTATAGATTGGAGCATATAGTGAATGCTTTTAGACATAAAAGGCCAAAAAAATAAATATGGATATAAAGGATTAACTTGTCAGATGTCAAAAAGATTGCTAATCTATTAAAGAGGCAATTTAATGATGTTGAAAGTATGTGGATAAACATAAACTTCAAGAAAAATGGCAGATAATAAAAATAACGATATAAACTTACAGCCACAGGCTATAGAAGCAGAAGAAGCAGTTCTTGGTTCTATGATGATTGATGAAAATGCTACTAATAAAGCAATAACTTTATTAGGGTCTAGTCATTACTTTTATAAAGATTCTCATAAGAAAATTTTTGATGCCATGCTTTCTTTATCCTCTAAAAATAGTCCGATTGATACTGTTTCTGTATCTGATGAGTTAAAGAAAACTAAGTCATTGAAATCTGCAGGAGGTTTGTATTATTTAACTGGTTTAGTAGATAAAGTTCCTACTTCTGCAAATGTTGAAGTATATGCCTCAATAGTTAAAGAAAAAGGAATACTTCGTGACTTAATTTCAGCTTCACATCAAATTTCTAAGAAGGCGTTTGATGCAGGAGATGCTGTTGGGTCTATTCTTGATGAAGCTGAACAGTCTATATTCAATCTTACAGAACAAAAAGATACTAAAATTTATGCGCATATTGAGCCAATCTTAGCTGACACAGTAAAAAGATTAGAAAGTATTGCTGCTAATCCAGGCAGTGTTGTTGGTGTCCCATCAGGTATTATTGATTTAGATAAAGTAACTTCTGGATTCCAGAAAAGTGACTTAATTATTATTGCAGGTCGACCTTCTATGGGTAAAACAGCTTTAGCGTTATCAGTAGCTAGGAATGCTGCGGTAGAAAATAATTCACCTGTAGCTATTTTTAGTCTTGAGATGTCAAGTGACCAATTAGGTACTAGACTTCTTGCGTCAGAAGGAAAGATAGACCAATCACAAGCAAGAAGTGGAAGATTGCCTAAAGCGCAATGGAAAAATATTAATATTGCTTCCGGAAAATTAGCGCAGGCTCCTCTTTATATAGATGATACACCTGCTCTATCAATTTTAGATTTAAGATCAAGAGCAAGAAGATTAAAAAGAGAAAGGAACATAGAGTTAATTGTTGTGGATTATCTTCAATTGATGCAAGGACCTAAAACTGAAAATAGGCAGTATGAAATCTCATCAATTACCCAATCTTTAAAAGCTCTCGCTAAAGAATTAGATATTCCTATTATTGCTCTTTCTCAGCTTTCAAGAGCTGTAGAATCAAGAACAGATAAAAGACCTCAATTATCAGATCTTAGAGAAAGTGGTGCAATTGAACAAGATGCAGATGTTGTAATCTTTCTTTATCGTCCTTATGTATATAATCAAAAAGATGAAGAAAAAGGATTGGCATTTTTAATTGTCGCAAAACAAAGAAATGGCCCTACCAAAACTGTAAGAGCTACTTTTGTAGACGCATATACAAGGTTTGAAAATTATTCTGATTTTTTTGAATCTAATGATATGAGTCAATAATGGATTCAGTAAAATATGATAGCTCTCATGAAGAGTTGATAGATAAAAAAGGTAAGAATCTTCTTGCTAGAATTTCATCAAAAGATAACAAGATTGTTATACAAAATGCTTTAGATTTTTCTATTAAGATGCATGAGGGTCAAAAAAGGAAATCAGGACTTCCTTACGTAAGTCATTGTATAGATGTTGCTAATATTCTACTGGATTGGAATATGGACTATACAACTATTATAAGCGCCTTATTGCACGATCTTGTCGAAGATACTAATGTCTCTTTAGAGGATATTGATAAAGAATTTGGTAGTGATGTAGCTTTTCTTGTTGATGGAGTGACAAAAATTGACCATATAGCATTTAGATCTCAAGAGCATAAGCAGGCTGAAAATTTTACTAAATTATTTCTTTCTTTGGCTAAAGATTTAAGAGTAATTATTATCAAATTTGCAGATCGTTTAAATAATATGGAAACAATTGAATATTTATCTTCAAAAAAACGTAAAGAGATTGCATCAGAAACAAAAGAAATCTTCGTTCCTTTGGCGCATAGGCTTGGTATGGCAAATCTCAAATGGAGATTCGAAGATCTAGCCTTAAAGTGCTTAGATTTAAAATCATATAACAGTATCAAGAAAAAAATTGAAGGATCTTCCAAGTCAAATCAAAAGATTTTGAGATCTACCATTTCTCCAGTTAAAAAAGAATTAGATTCGTATAAAATACAATCTGATATTTCAGGTAGGTATAAATCAATATCTTCTATTAATAGAAAACTAGAGATAAGAAATAAAAAATTTGAAGAGATATATGATTTATATGCTATTAGGATTATAGTAGATAAAATTGAAGAATGTTATCTTGCATTAGGGGTTATCCATAGTATATATCCACCAGTTCAAGATCGTTTTAAAGACTTTATTGCTATGCCTAAAACTAATGGTTACCAATCTATACATACCACAGTGATGACTAAGGATAATAGGTTAACAGAGGTTCAAATTAGAACCAAAGAAATGGATTATACAGCTGAAGTAGGGGTAGCTGCACATTGGCTCTATAAAGGAGATTCTGAAATGGATCGTTTTGATGAGCAGGTTCCTTGGTTAAGAGATCTATTAGCGATGATGGGTAGCGATAACACTGATCCAGAAGAGCTTATTGAGCTTTTGAAAATTGATATGTTCGAAGATGAGATTTTTATTTTTACTCCAAAGGGAGATTTAATTAAGCTTCCAGTTGATTCAACACCACTAGACTTTGCTTTTGCAATACACAGTGAACTAGGTTTTTCTTGTGTGAGAGCTAAAGTTAATAAAAAGCTTGTTCCGTTGAGCTATAAATTAAATAATGGCGATATAGTAGAGATGGAGACAAGTAAAAACCAAAAACCGAATAGCGGTTGGTTAAATTTTGTAAAAACTTCAAGAGCATCACATGCCATTGCAAAATATCTCAGAAAAATTGAAATCGAAGAAAGTATAAAGATAGGGAGTCAGTTACTTGAGAAAGGACTAAGAAAGTTAAAAATCTATGATAAGCTTAATGATATTAAGAAGAAGCATGATGATATAGGATATAAAAATTTTAATGAATTATTATCAGACTTAGGTAGAGGTGGATCAACTGTAAAAGATGTCGTAACAAAGATATTCCCAGATATTAAAACATCTCCAGATAAAGTTTCACATGATAAAGAGTTTATAGATTCAGCAAGGTCTGATTTCGAAGGAATTAATCTAGACGGAGTGAACAATCTTGTTGTCGATTATGGAAAATGCTGTAATCCAATTCCAGGAGATGATGTAATAGGTTATATATCAAGAGGAAGAGGTCTTATTGTTCATAGACTCTCTTGTTCAAATCTTTCTTCATTATCTGAAGAAAGCGATAGAATCGTTTCTGTAAATTGGGATACAAAAAAGAATATTTCTTTTAAAGCAAAAATGCATATCACTTGTATTGATTCTGCTGGAGTCTTAAATGAAATTGCTGATATAATTTCAAAGAATAAGGTAAATATAATAGATGTTAAAACAGACGTTACGGAAGGAGGGCTAGCGAATATTTGGATTATTTGTAAGATTGGAGACGTATCTCAATTGGAAATGATTATGAAATCTATTTTAAAGCTGAAAAATGTAGACTCTGTTGAAAGAATACATTCTTAAGATATGCGTAGAATTATAGGAATAGATTTTGGTTTATCTAAGGTAGGTGTAGCAATCTCCGATCCATCTGGAATTATCTCTATGCCGTTAGAAGTTATTCGTTATAAAGAGCAAAAAGATTTAGTTAAAAGCTTAAAAAAAATTGCACTAGAGAAAAATGTTAAAACATTGGTTATTGGATATCCATTAAATATGAATTACAAAGAGAATAATATGACTGAAATTATTGATAAGTTTAAAATGATAATGGAAAAAAATGATTTTGAGATATATTTAGAAGATGAAAGATTGTCTAGTGAATATGCTAAAAAGATTATGAGACAGCAAAATATTAAAACTGGTAAAAATAAAGAGATGGTTGATGTGTTAGCCGCTTCCATTATTCTTCAAACCTATCTTGATAGAAAGAAATAATGAAAATAAATAAATTAATCCTTCCATTATTGTCGGGGTTATTAGTAGGTCTTGCATATCCACCATTTAGTTTTGGATTTCTTGCTTGGGTTGCTTTTATTCCTTTATTTCATAGTATATCTAAAGAAGAGAAAATTAGTCAAAAAGCATTGTTTGCATTCATAGCTTGTTTTTCTAGTAATTTGATTATTTTAAACTGGATGGGGTTGAATTCTGGTACATCAGCAGTAACAGCAATCATATCTTATTTGGCATTATCTCTATATTTAACTCTTTTTTGGATGGCATTTATTGTTTCTACTCATTTTATTCCGAAAAAAATGGAATTATTCTTAATTCCTTTATCTTGGATATTTTTTGTTGAGTTTCTAAGGAATATTGGTCCTTTAGCAGGTCCATGGATGAATCTATCATTAACACAATCTGAATATATAAGAATTATTCAATTAGCTAGCATAGAAACACATGCAATTTCATTCATTGTTATATCTTTTAATATTATGCTATATAGATACTTCATAGAAAAGCAGATAATATTTCTAAAATATTTTATCTTCATATTAGGTTCTGTTTTATTTTTTGGAAATTACCATGTTAACCATCAAAGCAATAGATTGGTAGAGAGTTCAATCAATGTGTCAATAGGTCAGCCTTCTATCTTTCCAGATGAAAAATGGAATCCAAACCTGAGATTAAGAAATCTTACAGTGATGGATTCTCTCTTAGAAAAATCTTTGGAAGATAAGGCGGATATTATTGTATGGCCAGAAGTGGCAGTTACATCATTTTTAGCAAATAATCCTTATGACAGAATTAGATATCAAGATAAGCTATCTGATACATACCTTATTACTGGAATACCTGAAAGAAAGTATATTGATGGAATAAATCAAAATTTTAATAGTTCTATTATTTTAAATCCAGATGGATCATTTGATACTTATCAAAAGATATTTTTAGTACCATTCGCTGAATATGTTCCATTTTTTAAGAATTCGATTAATAAGATGAATCAGTTTGATGATATAGGAAGTTTTTATCCAGGTTCTGAATATAAAACTTTTGACATAAAAGACTTCAAAGCTTCAATTTTAATCTGTTATGATTCTAGCAGTCCTCAGATTGTAAGAACTATGGTGGATAATGGCGCAGAAATGATTTTTATCATTACAAATGATTCTTATGTAGGTGAGTTTATGCCATACCAACATTTTCAATTAGCGAGGTTAAGAGCTGTCGAACAGAGGGTTCCAATTATTCAAAGTGCTAATACAGGTATTTCAGGAATAATCTTGCCATCAGGAAAGATAGTCTATCAATCAAAATTAAATGAAAGAATTGTATTTACTACTGAGGTTCCTATTTATGAGTAGATATAAAATTATAATTCAGTATGATGGATTAGATTTTTCTGGATTCCAATCACAAAAAAACTTAAATACAATCCAAGATAAGATTGAACATTCTTTGTCTTTTTTAAATCACAATAATCTCATTAGAGTGTTAGGTGCAAGTAGAACAGATGCTGGGGTGCATGCTTTGGGTCAGGTAGCTCACTTTGATTTTGATACAGAGTTATCCTTAAATGCTATTAAAAGGGCTCTAAACGCTAGATTACCCATCGAGATACGCATTATAGATATTATGGAGGTAGATGCTAGATTTCATGCAAGATTCGATGCTATTAAGAAGGAATATTTATATCAATGCTCCCTAACTGATAATCCATTATTAAGTAAAAATCATTTTATAGTGAAAAAAATAGATTTTGAAAGGTTGAAAGATGTTGAGAATGAGTTATTAGGAAAACATAATTTTTTATCCTTTTCCAAGTTTGATATAGAAAAAAAGAATACTATTTGTGAAATATTCAAATCAAAATGGGCATTGGAAGATGGTAAATTATTTTATATTATTGAAGGAGATAGATTTTTGCATCATATGGTGCGATATTTGGTGGGAACAATGATAGGTTATATGGAGCAAAAAATAAGCAGAAAAGATTTTTTATCCTTATTGGATAACCCAAGAAAGGATGCAAAACTATTCAAAGCTCCTGCGCACGGATTAATATTAAACAGAATTTTTTATGAGAATTAAAATAGTAATTATAGCATTATTTGTAATGATTGGTTGTAATCAATCTGAAGCAACAGTTCCTACTGTCTCTCAGTCAAAAGTTACAGCTATTACTACGGCGATAGAGAAAGTTAGCCCGGGCGTGGTGAGTATATATAGGAATCAAGAAATAGCTCAGATAAACCGTTGGACAGGACGATTAAAGTCTCTTAAGCCAATACAGTCTAGTGGTTCTGGTTTTATTATAAGTAAAGATGGATATATTTTAACAAATGCTCATAACATAGTTACTGAATTTTCAGATCCTTCCTTATCGATAACAAATATTAAGATTGACGTAGTTCTTCCTGGAGGAAATCATTATGCAGCTTCTATAGTAGGGGTTGACAGCAGATCAGATGTGGCTTTATTGAAGATTGAAGGAAAAGATTTTGAACATTGTGAATTTGGTGACTCAGATACAGCCATAGTAGGAGAATGGGTTGTCGCACTAGGAAATCCAAAGAGTTTGTTTGCTGCTGCAAACTATCAACCAATAGCATCAGCAGGTATTATAAGTGCTATTAATGCAGATTTTGGTATTGATAGTGGTAGTGGAAGATTGATGAATGATATGATCCAAACGGATGCTTCTTTAAATTCTGGCAATAGCGGTGGGCCATTGGTAGATGCAAATGGAAGAGTATTAGGTATTAATACTTTTGTAAGGAACGATTCAGAAAATCTTGGGTTTGCAATTCCAATCAATTATGCAAAAAAAATTGGGGAAGAATTAAAATTAAAGGGATTTGTTGACAGAAGATTTTCTTTTGGAGTTAATGCCACACCATATCGATATGGTGTGAATGGTGAGATAGGACTATATATTAATTCTATTGATTATGATAATTCTGGAGATAATAAAGCATTATATAAAGGCGATATTATTATAGGAGTTGAAGGGTATCAAATACAAAGTTATGAACAACTCCAACTTGTTCTTGCTAACAGAGATACAAGGCCGGGCGATACCATCAAATTAAGAATTCAAAGAGAAAATGAAATAAAAATAGTTAACTTAGTGTTAGGAAAAGAATGAGGAATAGAAGCATTAGCTTGATAGGTATAGGGATATTGGTTGGAGCAATGCTTGGAACTGCTCTGGGTCAATTTTTAGGTTATGTATTACCTGAAGGAAGTACAGTAAAGCAATTTTTCCTCACTACATTTGAAAAATCTTTTGGTTTCGGTGATAGTGGATTTTTAGTAGATTTAGGCGTTATCGCACTTGATTTTGGCTTTGTTTTAAGATTTAATGTTTGCAGCGTTATTGGTTTTGCGATTGCATATTATTTATTAAGATATTTTAGATAAAAAAAGAGGTTTTGATATGTTTAATTTAGGTACAGGTGAATTAGTAATAATTTTTCTTATTCTTTTACTCCTTTTTGGCGGTAAAAGACTTCCTGGTTTAGCGAGAGGATTTGCTAAATCATTAAGAGAATTTCGTGGCGCATTAGATGACACGAAAGATGAATTAAGAAAATCTGAAAAATCCGAAGAATAAATTAGATGTCCCCATCTAATGCTTTAAAACAAAAGCTTGTTTCTCAGCAAGATAGAATTGCTAATAGCAAAACAAATGCTATTATAAGAACAAGATTTGATAAAGTTTCATCAGAAATATTTGATAGTAGCAATACCTTATCAGGTAAAACTATATTAGTAAAAGATAATATTGCTATAAAGGGAGAGCTTTTAACATGTGCATCTAATCTTTTAGAATCTTATAAGTCTCCATACAGCGCTACTGTAATAGATCGTCTAGAATCTCAGGGAGCTCTAATAACAGGGCAAACCAATATGGATGAATTTGCTATGGGTTCATCATCAGAATATTCAATCTATGGTTCTGTGAAAAACCCTCATGATTTAACAAAAGTAGCAGGAGGATCTAGCGGTGGATCTGCAGCAGCTGTAGCAGAAGATTTGTGCGATATTGCATTAGGATCTGATACTGGAGGGTCTATAAGACAGCCAGCTGCATTTTGTGGTATATATGGTCTCAAACCTACATACGGTAGAATTTCTAGATATGGTTTAGTAGCCCATGCATCATCTTTTGATACCATAGGAATATTATCAAAAAATTTGGAAGATATAACATCAGCATTTAGTGTAATGTCTGGAAATGATCCTAAAGATGCAACATCATCTACAGAAGCAGTTCTATCTTTAAACAGATACAATAAAGATAAGCTCCCTAAAAATGTTGGCGTCTTAAGTAACGATCTACTATCTGATATAGATAGTGAAATTGCAGACAGATATCATACAGTCTTGGACTTTCTCAGAAAGAAAAAGGTAAACCTCATTGAAATTGACTTACCGTACTTTGATTATTGTATTGCTACTTACTATGTATTAACTATGGCAGAAGCTTCGTCAAATCTATCTCGTTTTGATGGAGTGAGATACGGAAGAAGAGCAACATCTAAAGATTTAAATGAAACATATGTTAAATCCAGATCGGAAGGTTTTTCTGAAGAGGTTAAAAGAAGAATTATGACTGGAACATATATTTTATCTTCTGGATATTATGATGCGTATTACTCAAAAGCATTAAAAGTGCGAAGAGTAATAAAGAATGAATACAATAAGTTATTTTCTAAGGTAGACTGTTTATTTATACCAACTACTTCTACAGCAGCATTTCCATTAAAAAATAATTTAGACAATCCTATTAAAATGTATCTTGCTGATATATTTACTGTTCCATTTAATTTAATAGGAACTCCTTCGCTTAGTGTTCCAGCTGGAACGACGAAAGACAAATTACCTATAGGATTTCAGATTGCAGGTAATTCATTTAAAGAGGAAACTTTATTCAATTTCGCGCATTCATTGAATAAAGGAGAATTATTTAAATAGGTAATAAATGGAATTTTTACATCCAAATTTTTTGTATTTACTAGCTCTGTTAATATTGCTATCAATATTTAAAAAATTTTATTCTTCTAATAAGACTGCATCTTTCCAAGTATCAAATACAAAACATTTAAAATCTTTTTTTGGAAGATCTGGTATTGTTAAAATTGGATTATTCAGATTTCTCTTTATTTCTTCTTTAGTTTGTCTAATTATTGCTATTGCAAGACCAAGAATATCTACAAATGATAAAAATATAACAATCGAAGTTGTAGATATTATGCTAGTATTGGATGCTAGTAGTAGTATGCTTGCAGAAGATTTTAAGCCTAATCGTTTAGAAGCTGTAAAACAGGCAGCTAAAGACTTTATTGATAATAGAAAAGGAGATAGGGTTGGTCTTTTAGTATTTGGAAAAGAGACATTTATTCAATGCCCTTTAACGGTTGATTATGGTGTGTTAAGCAACTTATTAAGCGAAGTCACTGTAGTAGAGCCTAAGTATGATGGAACGGCAATAGGTATAGCTATTGCTAATGCTATTAATAGATTGAGAGTCAATGATTCAAAGAGTAAGGTAATCATCCTACTATCCGATGGAAGTAACAATTCTGGAGCTATTGATCCCATAGCCGCTGCAAAAATAGCAAAAGACTATAACATAAGAATTTATACAATAGGTGCCGGTACAAGGCAAGCAGTAACACAAATACCTGGAGGAAGATATATTAGAAATGAGATTGATGAAGAGTCGCTCAAGGGAATTGCTTCAGAGACAGGTGGGAAATATTTTAGAGCTATCGATAAGCAGAGCTTGGCAGGGATATATGCCGAAATCAATGATTTAGAAAAATCTGAAGTAATTGTGAACTACTATTCAGAGTATCGAGAAGTTTATTTATGGTTTTTATATGCTGGATTTATATTCCTGTTATTGAGTGAGTTGTTTAGGATTATTTATTTTAGAAGGATTATATGACATTTGAAAATCTAAATTTAGCTTTTTTATCTCTGTTATTGACACTTTCAACCTTAGTAGTTTATTACTATAGAGGAAGATCTAATAAAATTTTTGGACCAGACAATTTTAATCCAAAATTTATAGATAACTTATTCTCAAGAAGCAACTTACAGACAATAAGATTGAAATTTTTCTTAAGATATTTTTCCTTATTTATTTTAGTTTTTTCAATAGCAGGATTAAAAACTGGAACTACAGTTAAGCCCGTGGAGAGAAAGGGTGTAGACATTGTATTTTGTGTTGACGTCTCTACAAGCATGAATGCTCAAGACGTAAAACCATCTAGAATTGATAAGGTAAAATTTGAAATTAGTAAAGTTATAGATAATCTAAAGGGCGATAGGTTAGGTATTGTAGTTTTCTCTGGATCAAATTTCTTATATCTACCACTAACTATGGACTATGATGCAGCAAAATTATTTGTTAAAAGTATAGATACTGAGATGATTTCTTCAAAAGGGACTGTTATTGGACAAGCAATAGAAACGTCTATCGTTGCATTCGAAAAAGAGAGTGATCAGCAGAAAATGATATTCCTTTTTTCTGATGGTGAAGACCATAGTTCTAGTTCATTAGATGCAATTAATATGGCTTTATCTGATGATATAGCCATTCATGTTATTGGCGTAGGTAGTGTAAAAGGTTCTCTAATTCCGGATGGAAAAAAAGAGAATGCGTTTTTAAAAGATGATTCAGGTGAATTGATTATGAGCAAATTAAATGATGTTTTCTTAGGAGAGATATCACAGGTTGGGAAAGGTAGTGTTTTTAGAATTGTCAATAGTGAATCAATAAGCGAAGAAATTAACGACGTCATAAGCAAAGGAGAGGCCTCATTGATTAGTTCTTATGAATTTGCAGAATATGACCATAAATATCAGTATCCTTTATTTTTTGCTATATTTTTCTTATTTATCGCATATATTTTACCTTCAGGGAGAAGAAAAGTATGAAAATATTATTTATAATCATTATTTCACTATCAGGTTTACTATCTCAAGATATGGGATATAAGATGTATAAAAATGGAGACATTGAATCAGCTTTAAAATATTATAAACAATTAGTTAATATTGATAATGAAAATTTATCTAATGAGGAGTTGTTATATAATATAGGCACTATTTATGCACAGATGGATAGCGCAAGCGAAGCAAGCTCTATATTTGAAGAAGCATATCAAGATTCATCTGGATATTCTTCAGAGTTGAGCTATAATTATGGAAATACACTCTATCGATCTCAGAAGCTTGAAGAAAGCTTAAAAGCTTTTAGAGAAACATTGTTAAAAAATCCTGATGATTTAGACGCTCGAAAAAATTATGAGTTTGTAAAGAATGAAATTGAAAGAAATAAAAGCATGCAAAAGAAGAAAGATGAAAGTAAAGAATCTGACGAAGAAGAGAGCGATAAAGATAAAGAGAAAGATAAAGAGAAAGATAAAAAAGATGATAGTCAGAATGATAAATCTAATAATAAAGAAGATAAAAATGACTCCAAAAACAATGACAATGGACCTACCGACAATCAAAACTCTAAATCGCCAGATCAACAAAATGAACAAAATCGTGAGATTCAATCAAAGCAAAGCGCTGAAAATATACTGAATGCTATAAAAGAGAATGAAAAAGTGAATAAGAAAAGAAAGCAAACTAATTATAATAACGAATCAGGTAAAGACTGGTGATAAGACATTTATTAGTTAGTATAATTTTAACTTCTTGTTTGCTTTCCCAAGAGATTGAGACCTTTGTAGTCAGTAGAAATATTGATATAGATCAATCATTTAATTTTACAATTAAAATTAAGGATATAGACGTAGATCCTGAAGTCGACATCTCTCCAATGCTTGATAATTTTTTAATTATCATGGGACCTAATATAGGAAGTGAATATAAGTTTATTAATGGGAAAAAGAGCACTTCAAGATCTATATCTTGGACTGTCATATCTAAAAAAATAGGAGAAGTAAAAATTCCAAAGCTTAAAGTGATATTAGCTGGAAAGCCATATTTCACAGATGAACTGATTATGAATGTTTCAAAAAAAGCGACAGATACAGTTTCTAGTGATATGTTTTTGAAAATAGAAGTAAGCGATCTCGATGTTAAGATAGGAGAGCAGGTTATTGTTACGTATACCTTCTTTACAAGGATTGCATCAAAAGTTTTATCGACAGAATTTCCAAAATACAAAGATTTTTGGGTTGAAAAATTATTTGATCCAGCAGGAAAAGAAATTACTCCAGACGCTTGGAATGACATAGAAATTAATGGTTACAAATATAAGTCTATTAAGATGTACGAAGTTGCATTGTTTCCATTATCAGAAGGTACATTTGATTTAAACTCTATGATTATGAAAATTGAAACCAAAGAAAAAGATCCTGGGATTAGGAGATTATTTTGGGATGACCCATTTTTTGATACTTTTTCTCAAAGAACTAAGGCTAGAATCCTTGTTTCAGAGCAGAAGACAATTAAAGTATCTAAGCTTTTGAACCAACCTCAAAATTTTACTGGCGCTGTAGGTAATTTTAGTGTTGTCTCATCAGCATCTTCTGAAAGTGTCGAGAATGGCACCCCAATGACCTTTTATTTAAGATTGAAGGGCGAAGGGAACTTGAATAATATTGGTAGACCTATTATTGATTTTCCAGACGATTTTGATGTGTTTGATGGAGAAATATTGACACAAAGGGATATTACTGATTCTGTATCAGGAACAATTACTTGGGAGTATAATTTAATCCCTAGAAAAGAGGGAAATTATATAATTAAAGCTATATCAATTCCATTCTTTGATACTAAGATAGAAAATTGGAATTCAACAGCATCTAATCCAATTACATTAAATATTACTAAGAGTAGTTATATTGAGAAAAATGCTAGCAACAATGGACTAATTGATAATAAAGATATTAGGTATATAAAGTTAGGTGATACTTTATGGAAAACTGCAAATTCCAACAATATTTATAATATATCCTTTCTTATTATTGTTGGATCTATACTTATTTTCCTAGCGCCTTTATTTATCAAGCCATTAAACCATTTTATTGAAAGTCAGTCATTAGTATTTAAAAATAAATCTGCTTTATCAAATGCAATGAAATTATTAGAGTCTTCAGATAATTTATATACAGATTGTCCTAAAGCAATCAGGGCTTTTTGTAAAGATAAAGATTTAATTGATTCTACCAACTTAGATTCACTCTCTTTGATGGAACAAATCAAAGACAGAATTAAATTAAAAGATCTTAATATTATTGAAGCTATTTTAGATGAATGTAGTAAGTATAATTATGCAGATATATCTATGAAAGAAAGTATAAAAATTCAGCAAAAAACGATTAAAATATTAACTAAAATTAATGGCTATGCTTAAAATATTTAATATAATTTTATTAACGATGGGAATAGTTTATTCACAGAATATGGATTCATTATTTTCTGATGGAAATGAATACTATAATAAGAATCAATTTAATGATGCTGTTGAGGCCTATGAGAGCATTCTTAATCAAGGTTTTTATAGTTCAGATTTATACTACAATCTCGGAAATACTTATTATAGGTTGGAAGATTTTGCAAATGCGCGATGGTCTTATGAGATGGGCATTGGTATTGATCCTAGAAATAAAGATATCATTCATAACTTGATGCTAACAAAGCAGAAAATTCCACATACATTAGAAACTCCAGATTCACAGATTTTAAATCTAATTAATACTCTCTTATCAAGCTTTACATATGGAGATTTTATCTTCTTTAGTTCATTAATGTTTTTGCTCTATTCTATATCTTTTATTATTTACAGGCTTAATCCTTCTAGATCTATAATCATATCTTATTATCTATGCATGATATTATTTTTTCTAGGTACATCATCCTCTGTCATCAAATTTTTATGGGAAAGAAATAATAATTTTGGAATTATTTTAAACGATGAAACTCAATTATATTCAGCGCCATTTTTAAATGATAATATTAAAATCTCGATATTTTTTTCAGGTAATAAAGTAAAAATTGAACAAACCACCGATAAATGGTTAGAAATATCTTCTATGGATGGAAGAAAAGGTTGGATTAGACTAGAAGATATAAGAACTTTAGACTGATATGAAACTTCTAATTATTTTATTTATCACCAGTTCTATTTATGGACAAAGTGATTTTATTCTCCCTAGCGATTTTGTGGATAGCCCACCAAATTTACCAAATGTTGTTTTACCTTCTTTTGATGATAATAGTGATTCTGAAGTATCTATTGATACGAATCTTATCAATTCGGTGAAAGGTTATCGCATACAAGTGGCAATTTCACAAAACGAAAAAGATTTAATAGATATCAAAGAAAAGCTTGAAGTGGTTGTAAAAGAAAAAATATATATCAAATTTGAACTACCAAACTATAAATTGAGAGTTGGTAATTTTGATAGTAGAAAAAAAGCGGAAGCGTATCGCAATAAAGTAATTCAACTTGGGTATAGATCTGCATGGGTTGTTCCTACTTTAATTGAGCTGGATTATTAATGTCCGGTCATAGTAAGTGGTCAACAATCAAGCGAAAAAAAGGTGTTCTTGATCAAAAAAGAGGAAAACTTTTTTCTTCTATTGGTAGAGAAATAACTATATCTGCAAGGCTTTTTGGCGGAGATATAGAGGTGAATGCCAGATTGCGTCAAGCTGTAAAAAAAGCTAAATCTATAAATATGCCTAGCGCAAATATTGATAAAGCTATTAAAAAAGGAACTGGAAATCTAGATAACGTTACTTACGAAGAAGCTTCTTATGAAGGTTATGGCCCAAATGGTATAGCCGTTTTTATAGAAACTATTACCGATAATAAAAATAGAACTGTAGGCGAAATTAGGCACGTGCTTTCAAAAGCCGGTGGATCACTTGGTCAGTCGGGAAGTGTTGCATGGAATTTTGACAGAATGGGCATTATTCTTATTGAAGAAGCTATAATAGAAGAAGATCAAATATTTAATGTCTCTATTGAAAACGATGCAAAAGATTTTAAGCTAGAAGATGGATATTATAAGTTATTTTTTGATCATAATGTTCTTTATCAGAAGATTGAGCTTATTGAAAAAATTCCTATAGAAGTTGATTCTTCATTTATCGCATTTGTACCAAAAGATTTTATTAAGGTTTCAGAAGAAGAAGGTGCTAAAGTTGAAAAGCTTATAGATGCATTAGACGATTTAGAAGATGTGCAAAATGTTTATTCAAATTATGAAATCGAGCAATCTTTATGATTATATTGGGATTTGATCCAGGACTAACCAATACAGGTTATGCAGTTCTCAAAAAAGAATCAAATAATATTATTTTCATTGAGGCGGGTTTAGTTAAACCTAAAAAAGACAAAGCTCTTTCAGCTCGATTATTTACTATTTTTTCAGAAACAAGTAAGTTAATTGAAATTTTTAGTCCTAATTTGGTAGTTGTTGAAAATGTATTTTATGGTAAGAATGTGCAATCTGCTATAAAATTGGGGCAAGCAAAAGCATCGATAATGCTATCAGCAGAAAAACATAACATTGATTTGGTTGATTATTCTCCTCGAGAAATTAAACAATCAATTGTGGGGAACGGAGCTGCCTCAAAAGAGCAAGTTGCTTTTATGGTAAAAAAGATTTTTAAGTTAAAAGACGAAGCTTTGAAAAGCACTGATGTTTCAGATGCTATTGCGGTGGCTTGGTGTGGAGCAAATAGGAAATTAAAATGATTGATTCAATTACAGGTATTATTCAGAGAAAAGAACCTACTAATCTTTTTATTGATATGAATGGGCTAGTTTTTAATATATCTATTTGTCTCAGAGATTATGAACAGCTTCCTAGATTGAATCAAGAGATTACAATTTTAACTTATTTAAATGTAAGAGAAGATTTAATGGAGTTATATGGATTCTTAGAGTATGAGAGAAGGCGCCTATTTATTCAATTGATAGGAGTTTCAGGCATTGGGCCTAGAACAGCCATCAATTTGCTTTCAAACATTTCTGTTGCCAGCTTTAAAGATAATATTATTGCTGAAGATGTAAAATCTTTAAGTTTAATTCCAGGCATTGGGCCTAAAACTGCGAAGAGAATTATTCTCGATATAAGAGAGAAAATAACAAAAGACAAAGCAACAACAGACAATTTAGATACTTCAAATATTAATTTTACATACGATGATATTTATACAGCACTTTCTTCTTTGGGTTATAGAAAAAATCAAATTGATAAGGCAATAAAACAACTAACTAAAGAAAATAGTTTAGAAGGCAATATTGAGGATGTAATTAAAAGTATATTAAGCATAATTCGATGAGCGAGTCTTTAAAAACAACATTATATAATCATCATGATCAATTGGGAGCAAAGCTAGTTCCTTTCGCGGGATTTTTGATGCCATTACAGTATTCTGGAATCATCGACGAGCATAAACATGTTAGATCTAAAGTAGGTTTATTTGATGTGAGTCATATGGGAGAATTTATTGTAAGTGGAAAAAATGCTAAGAAATTTCTACAAAACGTTACTATCAATGATATCAATGCGTTGAAGCCTGGAAAGGCACAATATAGCGCATTTTGTAATGAAAATGGTGGTATCCTTGACGATTTACTGATATATGATTTATTAGACTATTACATGTTGGTAGTTAATGCTTCAAATATTGAAAAGAATTTTAATTGGCTTCAAAGACATTTATTAGATGATGTAGTATTAAAAGATATCTCAAATGATATAGGTTTATTAGCAATACAGGGTCCTATGGCTAGGGATATATTGCAAGATTTTTATCCTAATATTGATTCCTTAAAGTATTATGAAACTTTAATGCCAGACTCTGATGACACTGTTGTTGCTCGAACAGGATATTCAGGTGAATTAGGATTTGAGATATATATATCAAATGATAAAATTATTGATTTATGGAATCAATTATTAAGCGCATCTGACGATATTAGACCTGTTGGTTTAGGATGTAGAGATTCACTTAGGCTGGAAATGGGATATTGTTTATATGGTCACGAATTAAATGAATCAATTAATCCTATAGAAGCAGGACTTTCTTGGATTACAAAACTAGATACAGAATTTATTGGATCTGAATCTTTAGCTCATGTGAGTATAGAAAAAAAATTAGTACCACTAGTTTTAAAAGAAAGGGCAATTCCTAGGGCTGACTATAAAATTTTTGATAATCATAATAAAGAAATTGGATTGATTACAAGCGGTGCAATGTCTCCTAGTTTGCAATTTGGTATAGCTTTAGCTTATATAGACTTGCCTTATGCAAAAGAATTAAATTCTTTTAATGTTAAAATACGCAATAATACTTTTAGTATGGATAAAGCAAAACTTCCATTTTATAAAGATGGAACATATTTAAAATAATGGATAAGACGCGAATACAGATTATTGGATGGTTGCTGGGTTTTTGCTCTCTTTTGATTTTAGGATCCATGGTTGGGTATGATGCATCAGAAGAGCCTTCTTTGGTTTCGAATTCAATTAATAACCCTTTTAATATCGTGGGAGTTTATGTTGGATATTACTTTGTCAAACTAGGTTTTGGATATGCTGCTTATATAATACCACTTATTGGTTTGACCGCATCTTTTTATTTGATTTCAAATTTTAGTTTTATGCTATCAAGGCTTGTGAGCTATCAATTAGCATTTCTTTTTTACTTATCAATTACATTAGGTTTATTCCAGAACTATAATTCATTTTCTTCTCAGATTAGCTATGAATATTCAGGGCTATTAGGGGGATTAGTATTGAGCTTATTACATGATTGGATTGGACCAATCGGCGCCATTAGCTTGATGGTTGCGTTGTGGATACTCCTTTTTGTAGGATTTTTTAACT
>JAAZXT010000012.1 GCA_014240005.1 Fidelibacterota bacterium
CAAAATATTTTACTTAATACGCCATCTTCTAAAATAGAATCAATGCCAAAAATTAAATTATTTGAAAACTACGATAATCAAACTTTAAAGGTTGCCATATTAAACGGATGTGGAATAAGTGGATTAGGGAATCAATTTTCTAATTTATTAAATAGTAAATATGGACTTGTTATTGTAAGAACTGAAAATGCAGATAATTTTGACTACGAAATGACAAAAGTAGTAATTATCAATGACTCTAATCCTAATATTGAAAACTTACTAACTATTCTAGGTATGACTATTAATAATGAAAATGTAGAATTTAATAGCTCGTATAATCCTCAAGAAGATATTCAAATAATCATTGGAAAAGACTACTCAGATTTTCTTAACTTGAACTAATGAAAATAAATCCATTATTAAAACAAATTGTCAACCTTGCTAAAGAAAAAAAGGCTGAAGATTTGGTAGCACTTAATGTATCTAAAATTACTTCTTTATCTGATTATTTTGTCATTTGTTCTGCCAACAATCTCATACAAGTCAAAGCAATTGCTGATAATATTAAAGATAATATCAAAGAAAAGCCTTGGCGCACTGAGGGATATCAAAATTCCAATTGGATTATTATTGATTATGTAGATGTGGTGGTACATATCTTCTTTGAAGAAACGCGTCATTATTATGATCTCGAACGTATTTGGTTTGATGCAAAGACGGTAAAAATATAATGATCCAAAAAAAACTAGAATCTTTTATAAATGAATATTTAAAAAACCAGGATTATGAAATTTCTAATTGGAGTGTTGCAGTAAATACAAGAGAAGGTTTTGGAGATTATTCATCTAATATTGCATTAATCTTATCAAAAAAAATTGGCAAAAATCCAATGGAGGTTGCAGAAAAAATAGTAGCGTTTCATACTGAAAATGAAAAGTTGTTTTCTGTTTCTGCTACTAAACCTGGATTCGTTAATTTTCATGTTTCAATCGATTATTATTTAGATATCATAAATAATATTTTAAATGAAGGTACTAATTTTGGAAAACCTGCTAAACACGATAAGTCAGCCAATGTAGAATTTGTTAGTAGCAATCCTACTGGACCATTAACTGCTGGTCATGGCAGAAACACTATACTTGGTGATATGGTATCAAATATATTATCATGGTATGGCTATGATGTTACAAGAGAGTATTATTATAACAATGCGGGGAAACAAATGCGCATGTTGGCTAAATCTTCCTATGCAAAATATGCAAAAAAAATTGGTAAGAATGTTAGTCCTCCAGAAAACGGTTATGTTGGAGAGTATTTAGATGATATTGCAGATGAAATTATTGCAAAATATGGAGAAGCTTTAGATTCAGATAGTGAACATTTTAGAACTTTTACAGAAGAAAAAATCTTTGATAGCATCAAAAGCACATTAAAAAATCTAGGAATTGAATTTGATCTTTTTTCTCAGGAACAAACATTTTATGATAATGGTGCAATAGACAATGTATTAAAAAATTTAGAAGAATTATCTTTATCCTACAAAAAAGATGGTGCTACCTGGTTTAAGACTAGTAGCCTAGGAAAAGAAGAAGATAAAGTATTGGTAAAAAGTACCGGTGAACCAACCTACCGCTTACCCGATATTGCATATCACATCGATAAAGTAGATAGAGGTTTCGATTTAATTGTAGATATATTTGGCGCAGATCATATTGATACGTATCCAGATGTTTTGCTTGGGTTAAAAGCTTTGGGTAAAAAAACAGATCACATTAAGGTCGTAGTACATCAATTTGTAACTCTTAAAAAAGACAACAAAGTTGTCAAAATGTCTACCCGCAAAGCAAACTTTATTACTTTAGATGACCTTGTTAATCAATTAGGCGTAGATGTTGTGAGATATTTCTTTATTATGAGAGGAGCAAATAGCCATTTAGATTTTGACTTTGATTTAGCAAAAGATGAGTCTGAAAACAATCCTGTCTATTATCTACAGTATGCACATGCAAGAATTTCTAATTTAATTATAAGATATAACAATGACATCACACAAGAAACCAATCTTGATTTAAGTCTTTTGACAGAAAAATATGAGATATTATTAATAAAAAAATTATCTGCATTCCCAACAAAAATGAATGAGATATATGAATCTTTAGAGCCGAGAAAATTAGCCACCTATCTTGAGGAAGTTGCTGCCTTATATCACAAATTCTATGGTAATCATAAGGTCATTGACCTTGATAATATTCCACTATCTTATGCAAGAAAAAATCTCTGTAATGCTACACAAATTATTTTAAAAACAGGGCTATCTATTCTAGGAATTACTGCTCCTGAAAAAATGTAAAATACTATGTCTAATCTAACAAGACGAGAATTTATCCGAAGAAGTTTAATACTTTCTGCCGGAGCATCATTAATCATTTCTTGTGAAGACAAAGATACCACACCTACTGCGATTGCTAGCTCACCAGGAATGTTAAGCTCAAATGGTAATGCTAAAAAAATAATAATAATAGGGGCTGGTATGTCTGGATTAGTATCTGCTTATGAATTAGTTAGAGCTGGTCATGATGTGACTATGCTAGAAGCAAGAGATAGGATAGGTGGACGGGTGTTAACGATTCGATCTCCTTTTTCAAATAATCACTTTGCAGAGGGAGGCGCAGCAAGAATAAAACCAAGCCACAATCTAACCTTAGGTTATGCTAATCATTTCAATTTGGATTTAGATCCTTTTTATGCAACATCTGGAGATTATGTTAATATGTCAAATGGAAATCGTGATATTATTGCCAACAACACATATTTAAATACTAGTTATGGATCTATTTTACGTAAAGAGTATTTGAAAATACGTGGGGGTTCTGATCTCTTGCCTCATGCATTTTCTAATTCTAGTACCTTAAATAACAAAATATATCTTGGTGTTCCAGTCACTTCTATACAACAGCAAAATAATAGTGTAACCGTACAAACTTCCAATGGGAATCAATTCACTGCTGATAGAGTATTATGCACGGTACCCTTAACCGTTCTTAATAAAATTCAGTTTACCCCATCTTTATCATCTGAAAAACAAACTGCAATGAATGGGGGATATCGCTATGCTCCCTCCACTAGAATCTATATGCAATTTCAAAATCGATTTTGGGAAAATGAATCATTAAGTGGTTGGGGGAATACTGATATTCCTGAAGAAATATGGCAACCTACATGGGACCTAGCAGGATCTACTGGTATTATAATGTCCTACTTACGTTGGACGCCAGCAGAAACTATGGATGCTTTGAGCGAAGAAGAGCGTATCAACTATGTATTAAATCGTTGGGAAAGTATCTTCCCTGGCGCAACTAATAATTTAGAAAGTGGCGTCTCTCAATCTTGGGCTGAAGAAGAGTGGTCTCAAGGAGCCTGGGCTTCCCCTACTAGCTCTCAAGATGCTGCTTTAGCAAGCCATATTGGTTTAGCTGAAGGACGTATTCATTTTGCAGGGGAACATGCATCAGACAATCATGGTTGGATGCAAGGAGCTTTGTTTTCTGGCCTACGTGCAGCTACAGAAATTAATGAGGCAAATTAATGCTGACTATAGGTCATAGAGGAGCTCGTGGATATGTGGCTGAAAACACTTTAGAGTCTATTCAGAAAGCCTTAGACCTGCATGTTGATGGAGTGGAAATAGATGTCTATCAATGTGGTTCAGGAGAAATTGTAGTCTTTCATGATAAAAGACTAAATAGACTTACCGGCAATAGAGGTTTCATTGAAAAGACTAATTTTGATGAATTAAATACTATGTTAGTAAAAGGAAAATATAAAATACCCACTCTAGAGCAAGTGCTTGAATTAATAGCTGGTAGTGTAGTATTAAATATTGAGTTAAAAGGTGAACATACTGCTATTCCAACCGCGGCTATACTAAAAAAATATCTTCAAAATTCACAGTCTGACATAAAAAAATTGATTGTTTCTAGCAAGAACTGGAAGGAATTAACACTTTTCAAAAACCAAAATACTGACATCCCTATTGGTGTACTCAGCCATAGCTATTTATTTTTAGAAAAAGGACTTAATGATATAATTAAAAAAGGCAAGGAATTGAATGCTGTGGCTATACATCCCAAGTTCTCTATTTTGAATAAAAAAGCAATAGATAGAATGCATTCCTCTGGATTTTTAGTATATAGCTGGACTATTAATAAGCCAAAAGATATTAAACGAGCAATTCAATTAGGGGTTGATGGTATTATTACAGATTTTCCAGATCGTATTAAACAATAGATGATATCTTTCTCATCCAAAAATAATAAATAAAACACATAAAAAAAGAAATCAACCAAACTTTAGGTCCAAATAGTTCAAAAAGAACGAAAGTGCTTGTACCTAGGATAAAAATGATTATTAATTCAGTAGTATTTTTTAATAAACCCTCTCTAAATGCAGATTGAATTATTAGAAAATTAATGGGCAAATATAGAAATATTGCTGTTATTGTTCCTGGGCTAAAATCAAAGTAATAAAGACTAAAAAATATGTGAAAAACAGCATTGACTACCTGTATTGCCATTAAAAAAAATAACAAAATGTGAGACGTTGTTCTGCTTTTTGAGATTAATTGAAAAAAAACTGCTAACAAAAGAACGGAAATCAAAATGCAGAGAACTGCCTCAGTAGGAATATTATTGTTGTCTAAAAAATACTTTAATCTCCATTCTCGAAAATTAAAAATAACATGTTCTTCATAATGATGGATAGCATATGCTAATGGTGCAAGAATAATTAAGTTGTTAAATTTTTTCATTAAGCATTTTTTTCTTCTTTATCATTTAATTAAAATATCTGTGGAGGCGGGGAGATTCGAACTCCCGTCCATAATAGAGAAAAGGTAAATATCTACATGTTTAGTTACTCGATCAAGTTTCGCCTTATATAGGTTCAAGAACAGACGAATATAAGACTATCTTCTAAGGGTTCACTTATTTAGTTGAAGCAAAAAAATAAGCTATCTCATTTTTATGACATCATTCAGACAACGATGAGAAACGTCTACTGATGATGGGTTATAGCAATTAAGCTATAGCCATTTGGCCATAATCGGCACTTAATACGGTTTAGAAGTTTTAAGAGGTACTAAGCTCTACATGCAATTTAAAATTTCTTTCTAAAATGTCGAAACCAGGCGCCCCCAATTGTCAAATATCATTGGAAAATACAACATTTTTTATAAACAAAAAAGGCTCTGTAGCGCCAACCTCAGAGCCTTTCCGATTGCTTGTATTTGCGTACAATATCTAATTAAAGACTATGTTAAACTAACAGTCTTTTATATAATTGGTCAATACTTTAATTCAAAAATGACAAAAAAAATTGAACAATCTCTTTTTTCCATTACCGAATCTGGATTCTCAACCTTAAATTAATGCCTAGTTTTGCCGACGTAGCTCAATGGTAGAGCAGGGGCCTTTTAAGCCCTTGGTTGTAGGTTCGAGTCCTTCCGTCGGTACTAAGTTTTATTAATGGGGTTAAGTACAATGTCTGAATTTCACAATAAACATATTGGTCCTACTTCTAAAGAAGTTACAGAAATGCTTTCTTCTCTCGAATGCAATAGCCTAAATGAGTTGCTTGAAAAAATCGTACCAAAAAATATTTTGGATATTGATGGCGAATCTATTGGAAATGAAAATTTTTCTGAAAATGATATTTTAAAATATGTAAAAGAACTTGGATCACAAAATCAAATTTTTCGTTCCTTAATTGGTCAAGGATATTATGACACTATTACTCCTAATGTGGTGTTAAGAAATATTTTAGAAAGCCCAGGGTGGTATACACAATATACACCCTATCAGCCTGAAATATCTCAAGGTCGATTAGAAGCACTGCTTAATTATCAAACAATGATATCACAAATTTGCGAACTACCAATAGCTAATGCATCTTTACTAGATGAAGGAACTGCAGCAAGTGAAGCAATGCTCATGTTTTATAGAAAGAATAGATCTACCTCTAATAAGTTTCTGATTGATAAAAACTGCTTTCAACAAACTATTGATGTTATTGTATCTAGAGCAGAGCCCCTTGGCATTGAAATTGAGATTACATCGTATGAAAATTTTGATTATACAGATGCTTTTGGATGTATTGTTCAATATCCAGATCGTTTTGGAAGAATTTCTAATCCTGAGGCTTATAAAAAAATTACGGATGAAGCACGTGAATCTAAATGTAAAGTCATTTTTGCTACAGATTTAATGTGCTTACAACTATTTAGATCTCCAGGTTCCTACGATGCAGATGTTGCGGTAGGAAACAGTCAGCGTTTTGGAGTACCATTAGGTTATGGTGGACCTCATGCAGCTTTTATGACAACTACAGAGGAATTTAAACGAGATATCCCTGGAAGAATTGTAGGCGTCTCACAAGATAGAAGAGAAAATCAAGCCTATAGACTGACACTACAAACTAGAGAGCAACATATTAGAAGAGAAAAAGCAACTTCAAATATCTGTACTGCTCAAGTGCTACTTGCAATTATTTCAAGCATGTATGCTATTTCCCATGGTCCAGAAAAATTGAAAGAAATTGCAAATAGAATTCATAATCACACTAAAAATCTTGCAGAAAAATTAAGTCATGAAGGACATGAAATTGTCTTAGATGATCATTCATATTTTGATACTCTATCTATCAAATTAAATAATTTAGATCAAAAGACTCTAGAAGACCGAGCTTTGGATAAGCTATATAATTTTAAATATCATAATGAAGGTTTAGTAGGTATTTCATTAGATGAAAAAACTTCTGATGCCGAAATAGACGAAATTGCTAGTTTATTTATTACAGATTCTAGCTCAAAAAATGCTAGTCCAACATTTAATACAACGAGAGATGGGGTAACTTTACAGCACTCTATTTTTAATAGCATCCACTCAGAAACTGAGATGTTAAGATATATTCATAAGTTGGAAAAACGAGATTTATCTCTTAATCATAGTATGATTCCATTAGGATCTTGTACTATGAAATTAAATGCTACTGTAGAAATGATTCCTATTAGTTGGCCTGAGTTCAATACTATACATCCTTTTGCTCCAGCTAATCAAACAATAGGGTATAAAACAATTATTGATCAATTAGAAATGATGTTATATAAAGTTACTGGATTTGATGCTGTATCTTTTCAGCCTAATTCTGGTGCACAAGGGGAATATGCGGGCTTACTTACAATTCAAGAATATCATAAGAAAAATGATGCTGATAGAGATGTATGTATTATTCCAGAATCTGCACATGGAACAAACCCAGCCAGTGCAATTATGGCAGGTTTAAAAGTGGTAATTGTAAAATGTGATGATAATGGGAATGTTGATTTTGAAGATTTAACAAATAAGGTTGAAGAAGCTGGAGATAAATTATCTTCTCTTATGGTAACCTATCCATCTACTCATGGAGTTTTTGAGCATAACATTGATGAAATCTGTGCTTTAGTTCATGATAATGGTGGACTGGTTTATATGGATGGGGCAAATCTAAATGCAATGGTTGGAGTTTGTAAACCAGGTAATTTTGGTGCAGATGTGATGCATATTAATCTACATAAAACATTTTGTATCCCTCATGGTGGTGGTGGA
>JAAZXT010000003.1 GCA_014240005.1 Fidelibacterota bacterium
ACTAATTGATGTCTTTCAATCAAGCTCATTCCTTTAAAGTCTGGACTGACTAATGTCATGCTTAGATGAAAATTTCCATCAAAAGTAGCGTGATTCTCGTGCTGAGCAGTATAATCGTAGATATGAATTGACTCAACGGTAATCATGTCAGATATTTTTTTAGAAATTATGTTCTGTAATTCTTCAAGCTTCATTGTAAATTTGCATTATGATATCTGAATTTAATTCAAAAATCATAAAATACTTATGTCTTTTAGTCTTTTTACAGGCTTGTGCATATTTTAATACTTTTTATAACGCAGAAGAGCACTATAATAATGCTGAAAAACTAAGAATTCAGAGCCTTGGTAGCTCATTGCCAGCAAAGGCAATCCAAGAATATGGTAAGGCTATTGAGAAGTCTGATAAGGTATTAAGTGATTACAGTGATAGTGACTATGTGAAAGATGCTATGTTATTAAAAGGAAAGTCTCATTTTTTTCGAAGAGAGTATGATAGCGCAAAAGAAGTATTTACTCAATTACAGGATTCTGAAGAACAGTTCTTTGTTGATGAGACAAGATATTGGTTAGCCTTATGTAAATGGAAAGATTCAAAGCCTCAACCAGCAATTAACGATTTAAAGAATTTGCTTTCTGATACCGATTCTGTTGATTTACAGTCACGTATTTATTTGGTATTAGGAGAGATATATCTTGCGAATGAAGACTCTGATAATGCATTTCATTTTCTAAATCTGGGAGCAGAAACTAGTAAGGATCGGTTGACTAGGGAGCAAATTTATTTTCAAATTGCAGAACTTTCTTATGATAAAAAAATATATGAACAAGCTTTAGATAGTTATAAAAAAGTTCTTAATAATAGTGTATCAATAAATAGAATTCGTGAATCTAATTTAAAAATTATTCAGACATATCGTTTATTGGGTCAAATTGAGCAATCTAAAAGTAGAATTGAGAAGCTTTTATTGAATGATGATTTTTCATCAATAAAAGCTGACTTAAGGTTAGAATTAATTAAGATAGAATTGAATCAGGGTAATGTAGCATTTGCCATCGAAAGTTTAGATATAATTGCACAAGATTATGTCAATACAAAAATTGCGATTGAGGCATATTATATTCTTTCTACTTTATACTTAGAAAGTCCAAATTTAGATTTTGAAAAATCTAACTTCTTTATGAATGAGGCGATGAAGCAAAACGCAAATTCTAGTCATAAAGTTCTAATTTCAAATAAGCGTGACGCCGTTGCCAATTTGGTTAAGTTAGATCAATTATTAAAAGAAGATGACACGGTAGATAAATCGGACACTTTTTATAGGTTGGGAGAGATATTGGCATTTGATTTAGGCAATTTAAATGACTCGATTAACTATTTTGAGAATATCGTGAATAATTTTGAAGAATCTTCTGTTTTTCCCTCAGCAACGTTTGCGCTCTATTCCATATATAATACACAAAATAATAGTCGTGCAAGTAAGTACAAAGATACAATTTTGAGTCTGTATCCTGATTCAGATTTTGCAAAATTTATTATTAAAGATCAGAATTTAAATACATCTCATAAGCCGTCAGAAATGTTGCTAGAAGCAGAAAGTCTATGGTCTAAAAATTCTGACGAGTCCCTTAAGATTTATAGAAGTATTTTGAATATAGATTCTTCTACAGAGTCATCTAATATTGCAGCATATTTTTTAGGATATTACTATGATTATGAATTATCAGATTCAGACAGTGCAATCGTTTATTATCAATGGTTAGCTAATAATCATCCAAATTCTAGGCAAGGTGAGTTAGCACAGAAAAGATTAGAGAACTTAAATGTTCAATAAATTGAGAGCAAAAATACTATCATTGAAATTCAAATTTATTCGTCGAACAGTGATTATTATTTTTTCACGTTGGCCAAAAGATTTAGAGAGAGCAATTACGATAGGCGACTCATTGAATCATATATTGATGATTTCTCCATTACGCTATTTTTTGAAATTCAAAATTCCAAAAAATATACATACAAAACTTTACAACCTGTCTTTTCCATCGCCCTTAATTGCAGCTTCTTTTAAGGATGACATAAGTTCTCTATATCAGTGGCAATTAGTAGGTCTAGGTGGGATGACATATAAAACCGTTCTAAAAAGACCGTCAGGGGGCAATAAAAGGCCTAGAATACAGGAAATTAAGTACAATGGAGGGTATGGTTTAATCAACTCGCTTGGACTTCCTACAAAAGGAGTTGAGCACTTTGCTAATCATTTTCAGAATAAAAAACTGCTATCATTTAATAGACCTATAGGTATTAGTATTGGAGGAAATAGGGTAGAAGAATATTTAGAAGTATTTAATACGATTAATTCTAAAGTAAAAAATGCATCATTTGATCAGTTTTTTTATGAATTAAACATTAGCTGTCCAAATACGGACGATGGAAAATGTTTAAGTGATGATATGGAAGGATTACTAATGTTATTGAATAAGATGAGAGAATCTTGTTCAAATGTGATTGTTGTAAAAGTATCTCCTGATAGTACGCAAGAAAATATGTTCAAAATTTGTGAGACTTTAATTGATGTTGATAGCTGTGCTATAAATTTAGGTAATACAAAATATATCACTGCAGAGTCTGTAGGATTAAATAAGAAAACTTTTTCTAAGGATGGTGGTGGAGTAAGTGGAGTAGGGCTATTCGAGACGACATTAAGAAATGTTGAGCTGATAGCATCTAATTTTGATATCCCTATTATTGCAACAGGAGGCATTTCAACTCATAAAGATGTGAAGCTAGTTTTAGAAAAAGGCGCTACATTGGTGGGAATGGCTAGTCAGTTGGTGATAGATCCATTTCAGATTCCTCAAATTAATAGTAAGTTATCAGATGAAAAATAATATAATTTTTACTCTAATTATCCTCTGTATCATGAGTTGTGGTCCAAGCATAGCTTATGGCGACTATGTTAATTCTACAGGCATGAGTCGCAAGCAAATTGAGGCTATAAAGAACCATCCTAAGATTCAAGTAGGTGTTGCATCGTATTATGGACGTAAATTTCATAAAAAGCGCACAGCAAATGGTGAAATTTTTAATATGTATAAAGTGAGTGCTGCGCACAAAACATTACCACTGGGAACTAAAGTAAGAGTAACTAATTTAAAAAATAGAAGATCTTTAACTATGACAATTAATGATAGGGGTCCTTATGCTAAGGGTCGAATTATCGATCTTTCATACAAAGCAGCACAGAAATTGGGTTTTGTAAATGAAGGTACTACAAAGGTGAGAATTGAAGTCTTAAGACTCGGCGATAATAAGTATCATAAATGAAAAATATTCTCTGTATCGTTAACCCTATAAGTGGGTTAAAGAAATCACTTAAAGTATATTATGAACTTAAAGATGTTATTGAGAGTCATGGATTTACCTCCGAATTATTAAAGACTGAATATGCGGGTCATGCAAAAAAAGTTGTCTCAGAATTAAAATTAAATCAATTTAATCGTATTTTGATATTTGGTGGAGATGGAACAGTTAATGAAGTGATTAATGGACTGTATCAATCAGATTTATGTTCATTTTTTCCTATTGGCATTATTCCTACCGGATCAGGCAATTCTGTCGTCCATGATATAGACTGTTTAGATTATAATATTGCTATAAAAAGAGCCTTATCTGACAATATTCGATTAATGGATGTGAACAAAGCTATTTTTGATAATGAAGTGCGATTGAGCGTTAGTATCATAGGATGGGGAATGTTTTCATTCGGTAATGTACTAGCAGATAAGTTGAGATTTCTAGGTACAATTAGATACGATATAGCCTCTGTTATAAAATTAGTAGAAAAGACACTTTATAAGGCAAAAATCTCTATCGATGGTGAGACATCTGATATTTCATGCGCTTTTATGGTTGGATGTAATAGTATTCATACCGGCAAAGGCATGAAAATAGCGCCTTTAGGAGGTTTTTACGACGAAATGATTGATATGGTGATTGTAAAAGACGACGTAAGTAGGTTGCAGTTATTTGCAATATTCAAGAAGGTATATACAGGCGAGCATGTTGATCTACCATATGTTCATATGAGCCAAGTAAAATCATTCTCTATCGATGCATTAAAAGATTCATATTTCAATGTTGATGGAGAAACAATAAAAAGTAGAAAAGTTTCTACGCAAATACTTCCAAAGACAATTAAGCTTTTGGTATAATTCTAAACTTTGATTAGTTTGCCCTAATGAGTGCTTTAAAGTCAAGATTAGCTATAGGATTAACAGGATTTCCGCTCGTTGTTTTAGCTGTATTGAATGGAGGATGGATTTTTAATTCTCTTATAGTATTATCCGCAGCAATCGCTTTCAAAGAGTTTTTATCGCTAAAATCAGAAAATGATAATACAATACTATGGGTATTGTTTGGTTCTATATATGTATTAGGAAGTCTTTTTTGTTTATTAGTACTGCGAGATATTGATGCATCGCGAGGCTCTTATTTTACATTGATGTTATTTGCAGGTGTCTCGGTAAATGACTCTTTTTCATATATTTTTGGTAAGTGGATTGGTGGTAAGAAAATTGCACCATCAATTAGTCCAAATAAAACATATTCTGGCTTAATTGGAGGATTTATCAGTGCTGTATTATTTATATTCTTATTCGATAAATTTATATTTAACCTAACGCTCATAGATAAGTGTGTGTTTATTGTTATACTGAATATTATTGGATTTTTTGGCGACATTTTTGAGTCGTCCTTGAAACGTAGAGTAAATATAAAAGATTCTTCTCGTCTATTAATGGGCCATGGAGGCATGTTAGATAGGTTAGACTCTTTAATATTGACAACTCCGGTCACATTGTTTTATGTTATTGCGTATTATTTATGAGTAAAAAAATTAAATCTATATTGGCAACAGATTGTGGTAGTACAACCACTAAGGCTATTCTAATTGAATGGAAAGAAGGCCGCTATAGACTCACTTTTAGAGGTGAGGCCCCTACAACCGTTGAAGCTCCTTTTGAAGATGTTACTAAGGGCGTATTAAATGCCGTAATGGAAGTCGAAGAGCTGTCTGGTAGAACTATTTTAAATGGGGATCAAATTATTACACCAGATAGCGGAGAAAAAGGAGTAGATATTTATGTTTCTACAAGCTCTGCTGGTGGAGGATTACAAATGATGGTAGCTGGTGTAGTAAAATCTATGTCAGGAGAAAGTGCAGAAAGAGCTGCATTGGGCGCAGGATCAATCGTAATGGACGTTTTAGCATCCAACGATGGTAGGTTGCCACATGAGAAGATTACACGCATAAGACAGCTAAGACCCGATATGATATTGTTATCCGGTGGAACTGATGGCGGAACTACAACTCATGTAATGGAATTGGCTGAAATTTTAGCAGCTGCAAATCCACGACCTCGTTTAGGACAAAATTATAAATTACCAGTTATTTATGCTGGAAATAATAAGGCACAAGATTCTATTCAATCAACACTTGGTGAGATATCAGATTTAGATATTGTTGACAATATCAGACCAGTTCTTGAGAGAGAAAACTTAGAGCCTTCACGCGATAAGATTCATGATTTATTTATGGAGCATGTTATGGCACAGGCACCTGGATATAAAAAATTAATGTCTTGGACAGACGCTCCTATTATGCCGACACCTGGAGCAGTAGGTTCATTGATTGAAATGATTGCAAAGAAAGAAGGTATTTCTGTTGTAGGAGTTGATATTGGTGGCGCAACAACAGATATTTTTTCTGTATTTGAAGAAAAATTTAATCGTACAGTAAGTGCTAATCTTGGGATGAGTTATTCTATCTGTAATGTATTGGCTGAATCAGGATTGGATAATGTCCTAAGATGGGTACCTTTTGATATTGATCGTAGCGAATTAACGAATCGTATTGGTAACAAGATGATACGTCCAACTACAGTGCCACAATCATTAGAAGAATTGGTAATAGAGCAGGCAATTGCTAGAGAAGCATTAAGATTATCTTTTATTCAGCATAAAGCTTTTGCTACTAGCCTTAAAGGAGTTCAATCAGAGCGTACTATATCTGACGCATTTGAACAGTCTTCTAGCGGACAATCTTTGGTGAATATGATGGACTTAGATCTTTTAGTAGGATCGGGTGGTGTATTATCACATGCTCCACGTCGTCAACAATCTGCTAGAATGCTTATTGATTCTTTCATGCCTGAAGGGATTACGCAATTGGCAGTAGATTCCATTTTTATGATGCCTCAACTAGGCGTGCTTGCAAATATTGATAAAGAGGAATTAAAAGATGATGCAAGTCAGGCAGCTTTAGAAGTGTTTGATAACGATTGTTTAATTAGGCTTGGAACATGCGTATCTCCAGTAGGTAAAGTTAAGCCAAAATCTAAGATGGCTCAGGTGTCATTGACCTTTAAAGATGGGTCAATAAAAGAGATAGAAATTTTAGAAGGTTCATTGGAAATGCTTGAAGTTCCTTACGAAGAAGTAAAGGTTCATATAGTGCCATCAAGAGGAGTAGATATTGGTGCTGGAAAAGGAGAACCAGTTGATTCTATTATATACGGAGGAGTGGTTGGTTTGATTTTTGATGGACGTAACAGACCAATTACATTATCAGCTGATCCATCAGAAAGAATTGATAGTTTATTGAATTGGTCTAATGCAGTAGATGAATATCCTAAAGGAGATTTATTTTAATGGCACATTCCTATACACCTGGATTAAAAGTATTACAAAGGACACTCTTTAAAAAAGAGCGCATTTTACCTCTAAAAGGTCAAGTGCTTGTAAAAAAAGGTGATAAGCTAACTCCAGATACTATCGTTGCTTCTACTAATCTTCCCGGTAATGTTCAGATGTTAAAAGTAAATAATATCTTAAATATTGAACCTAGAGATGTAGTTGATTGTTTGATAGTTAAAGAAGGTGATAGTGTTAAAAAAGGCGATATGATTGCTGAAACAGCAGGGGTTTTTGGTATGTTTAAATCTTCAGTTGAATCTCCTGTCGATGGAACAATTGAATCCATATCAGAAAGCACAGGACGTGTTATAGTAAGAGAAGCGCCTATACCAGTAGAGGTAGATGCTTATGTAAGTGGTATCGTAGATGAAGTGATTGAGAAAGAAGGAATTATCTTAAAATCTAATGCAGCGTTTATTCAAGGTATTTTCGGAATTGCAGGTGAAAAAAGAGGAGAACTAGTATTAATATCTAATAGTTGTTCCGATGAATTAACACCTGATCAAATTACAAAAGAAATGGCAGGAAAAATTTTAATAGGCGGATCATTTCTTAGTCTTGAAGCTTATAAAAAAGCAATGAGCTGTAATGTGGCTGCAATAGTAGTAGGTGGATTTAACTATTATGATTTAAAAGCAGTATTAGGGTATGATTTAGGTGTAGCGATTACGGGCACAGAACAATTACCTACAGCGTTAATTGTTACAGAAGGCTATGGATCTATTCCAATGAGTGATGCTACATTTGATTTGTTAAAAAATAATCATGGAAATGAAGCGTCAGTGAATGGTGCAACACAAATAAGAGCAGGTGTAATTCGTCCTGAGATTGTAATTCCTATAAACAGCGAGTCTGAATCAGAAGATTCTTTCTCTAAAGAACCGGAAGGTATTCAAGAAGGCAGTACTGTTAGAGTGATTCGTTCACCGAATTTTGGAAAGATTGGAACGGTAAGTTCCTTGCCATCAGAATTAAAGAAGATGGAATCAGAAACAATGGTAAGAGTAGCTGAGATTTCTATAGATGGAATAGACACTCTTATCCCAAGAGCAAATCTTGAAATGGTTGAATTGCAGTGAGTTATATATTAACCAATTCTGACAAAGCTTTCCTATCAAAACTTGCTAATAAGATAGTAGGGTTAAAACTAATAACTCCTTCAATCTTTTTTTTGGAGATGGTAAAGCCGTTAAATTTCATTGGAAGCCAAACAATGGTATTTTTTGGGCCAATAATTAGTGCATTTGTCAAAACAGATGGTTATTATAGGGCTGCTCAATTATTTGAACAGCATTCCAGCATAGAATTTTTAATTTGTGAATTAGAAAGATTAGGTAAAAATGAATAACAAGCGAATGAAAACATACTCTTTAGGATTTTTAGGTATTGCTCTTTTTACATTTGCTTTGACTCAACTTCCAGATTCTGTTCATATTTTTCAATCAGACAGAGCAGTAATGTTTACTCTTTTACTTACTATTATAATGGTAATGTTAAATGAAGTTAAGGAAGCTAGAATTTCTACTGATTCAATTTTTTTACGTACTATTCCAGGATTAAAAGCAGTAGAAGAAGCCGTTGGTCGTTCTACTGAAATGGGCCGACCTATTCTTTATGTTCCAGGTATTATGGACATGAATGAGGTGGAAACTGTTGCTGGTGTCATTATTTTAGGTCATGTAGCTCAAATGACCGCACAATACGAAACAAGCCTAGATGTTCCTGTTGCAAGATCTATTGTAATGCAAGCTGCTAGAGAATCTTGTAAAGAAGCTTATTTAACACAAGGACGTCCAGAGATGTTTAATGAAGATATGGTCCACTATGTTACGGATGATCAGTTTGCTTATGCGGCAGGGGTAAACGGTATAATGCAAAGAGATAAACCAGCTGCATGTATGTATATGGGTAAGTTTTATGCAGAATCGTTGCTATTTGCAGAGACTGGTAATAGTATTGG
>JAAZXT010000002.1 GCA_014240005.1 Fidelibacterota bacterium
CAACGACTAATTATTCAACGCTTGTGGGAAAACCAGTAACTGAAATTGCAAAAGCAGTTATACAAACTGAAGCTGACTCTATTCTGTTATTAAAAGATAGAATCGATCAAAAATTTGATGAGGCATGCCATCTTCTTGCTGCCTGTAAAGGAAAAGTGATTCTTATTGGAATGGGTAAATCTGGGCATATTGCCAAGAAAATTGCATCAACCCTATCCTCTACTGGCACTCCCTCATTCTATATGCACCCTGGTGAAGCTGGTCATGGTGACTTGGGCGTGATTGCTGAGAATGATGTTGTAATTATGATTTCGTATTCTGGTGAATCTGATGAAATGATCTCACTTCTATCTGGAATTAAAAGAATAAATGTACCAATTATTAGTATGACTGGAAATTCTAACTCTTCTATAGGTATGTCAAGTCAATTTCACTTAGATGTTAGTATTAAAAAAGAAGCATGTCCTAATAATCTTGCTCCAACATCAAGTACTACAGCTGCATTAGTTATGGGTGATGCGATTGCGATTTCACTTATTAATATAAATAACTTTAGTTCAGATGATTTTGCTATGTCTCATCCTTCAGGTACGCTAGGTAGACGCTTGCTTACTTTTGTTTCAAGCATTATGAAAACAGGCAAAGATATTCCAATTGTTTCATTAGAAACATCACTCTTAGATAGTCTATTAGTAATGAGCCAAAAAAACCTTGGAATGGTTTTAATTGCAGATAATAATAAACTAATTGGTATTTTTACTGACGGTGACTTAAGACGAGCAATTGAATCAAATATTAATTTTCAAGAATTGACTATTAAAGAAGTTATGACTAGGAATTGCAAGTCAATAGGAGCCAATAAGCCTGCTTTAAAAGCACTGGAAATGATGGAAAAGTTTAGTTTAAATTCTTTACCAGTTGTGGATTCTAACAATCAAATTGTTGGAGCTCTTAATATGCATACCTTGATGCAGGCCAAATTATTTTAGTGATTAAAGCTCTATTCTTGATTTGTATTACTAAGCTCTATAATTCCAAAATATGAAAAATGGATATTAAACTATTATTATCTAATATTCAAAATACATCGTACTCCCTTGATGTAACCGGGCTTTCATTAAACTCAAGTACACTTCAAAAGGGTGATCTTTTTATAGCACTTCAAGGTGAACAAAAACATGGCTCTGAATTCATTAGTCATGCAATTGATAATGGATGTATAGGTGTTTTAGTTGATGGAAAAGACATTGAATGCTCTGTTCCAAGTATAAGGATTGATAATCTTAGATCTTATTTACCAAAACTTGCTCAAAACCTATATCCAGAAGCAAAGAATATTAAACTTATTGCAGTAACAGGTACTAATGGAAAAACATCAGTAAGTCATTTTATCTCTCAACTTCTCAATGCATTAAATATTAAAAATGAAGTTATTGGCACTCTTGGCCTAAGTCATATCGATAAAAAAACGATTAATACAACTCCTGATATTTTTACAATTTATAGCGC
>JAAZXT010000032.1 GCA_014240005.1 Fidelibacterota bacterium
ATGATAGTATGCAATACGTAGCAAAAAGATTGCTGATTTTTGGCATGCACGTGCATATAGGTATTCCAGATAAAGATCTTAGAATAGATGTAATGAATCAAATGAGATATTTTATTCCTCACATATTAAGCTTATCTAGTTCTTCTCCTTTTTGGCAAGGGCAAGATACAGGGTTTAAATCATATCGAGGTATTGTATTTGAAGATTTACCTAGAACAGGACCACCAGAAACATTTGATTCTTTCAAAGCATACGAAGAATTTGTACATCAATTAATAACAACAAAATCTATTGATAATCCTTCTAAAATTTGGTGGGATATGAGACCGCATCATAAATTTCCGACTTTAGAATTTAGAATGTGTGATTCAACAACAAAGGTAGATGAAGTGATAGCAATTGCTGCTTTAATTCAGGCTCTTGTTGCTACAATGATCCATAATCGTGAACGCAATATTAGCTGGAGAAATTACAGACAATCTCTTATCTCAGAAAATAAATGGAGAGCAATGCGACATGGTATTGATGGAAAAATAATTGATTTAGGCGCAGTAAAAGAAACAGATACAAAGACATTATTTCATGAATTGCTTGAGATCGTCAAGGATAGCGCAAAAGAATTGGGTACGGAAAAAGAGATTGAATATATTTATACAATGCTAGAAAATGGTACCAGCGCAGATCGACAATTAAAGATGTATGAAGAAACGCAAGATTTCAAAAAAGTAGTTGATATGCTAGCCAAAGAAACGCTTGAGAATTGCTAGAATATGAATCCGTCAAAGTCGAAATGTATCGTACTATTAAGCGGAGGACTAGATTCCACTACAGTTTTAGCTATTGCAAAAAAAGAATTTGAAATATTTGCATTATCGTTTGATTATGGACAGAGACATAAGTTTGAACTTCAAGCTGCAGAGTTAATTGCGAGAAATAATTCCGTTCATACATTTCAAAGAATGACTATAGACCTTAAACAATTTGGCCATTCAGCCTTAACAGATGATATTGCTGTTCCTAAAAATCAAAAAATTGGAGATGAAATTCCTATAACATATGTACCTGTTCGTAATACTATCTTTTTATCCTATGCATTGGCTTATGCAGAAGTGAATGATATTTATGATATTTTTATTGGAGTAAATGCATTGGATTATAGCGGATATCCAGATTGTAGACCTGAGTATATAAATGCATTTCAGAATATGGCAAACCTAGGTACAAAATTTACTCAAGGAGATAAAAAAATTACTATTCATACTCCTTTAATTGATATGACTAAATCAGAAATCATTTTAAAAGGAAGTGCGTTAGGAGTCTCTTATCAGGATACTCATTCTTGTTATGATCCTTCGAGCAAAGGATTAGCATGCGGAGAATGTGATGCTTGTAATTTGAGAAAAAAAGGATTTAATATGTCCAACATTCCAGACCCAACATTGTATCAATGAGCTATAGTATTAAAGAGATATATTTTACTCTCCAAGGAGAAGGATTTCAAACGGGGAAAGAAGCTGTTTTCTGTCGTTTCTCAGGATGTAATTTATGGACAGGAAGAGAAGAAGATCGCAATAAAGCAACATGCACCTTCTGTGATACAGATTTTTTTGGAATTGATGGAGAGAATGGAGCAAAATATGCATCTTGCCATGATTTGATTAAAACAATTGAAGAGTGTTGGCCAAAAGAATTAGATGAAAAATTTGTAGTATTTACTGGTGGAGAACCTCTGCTTCAATTGGATCAAATATTAATTGATGAACTACATAAAAAAGGATTTAAAATAGCTATTGAAACAAATGGAACAATGATACCTCCAAAGAATATTGATTGGATCTGCGTGAGTCCCAAGAAAAACGCAGAACTTGTTTTGCTTAAAGGAGATGAACTAAAGCTTGTTCATCCTCAGGTTAAATTTACGCCGGAGCAGTTTGAAGAATTAGATTTCACTCATTTTTGTTTGCAGCCAATGGATGGAAAATATTTACAAAAAAATATCTTGGAATGTGTAGCTTATTGTGTCGAAAATCCACTATGGAGATTGAGCTTACAAACACATAAAATAATGGGGATAGATTAATATGTTTAGATTAAAAAGAAAATATGAGTTTCATGCAGCGAGAAGACTGACTGAATTAAGTGAAAATCACCCTTGCGGAAATTTGCATGGTCATACTTTCTCAGTCACTATTAAAGTTGCAGGCAACGAGCTAACCCGTGAAGGTTGGATTATTGACTTTTATGATATAGATGCTTTGTATGAAGAGAAAGTTCATCTGTGCTTAGATCACAAATATCTAAATGATATTATAGAAAATCCAACTACAGAACATATTGCAATGTGGATTTGGAACCGGCTTGAACATGATTTGAAAGGGCTTTCATCAGTTTCTGTAAGCGAAGGTAATAGTTATGGATGTAAATATTATGGAGAGAAAAATGCCTAAAGCTGATGGTAAAGAATTTAGTTTTTTAAGCGAAGAGCATATTGATTCTTCATACCTTGAAACCTTTAATTTTGATAGTAAAAATCAATATATAGAAACTACCACTCGAGAATTCAGTGCAGTGTGCCCTTTTAGCGGGCTTCCAGATTTAGCAGATGTAATAATTGAATATTATCCTGAAGGAGGAAAGTGCGTTGAGTTAAAATCTCTTAAGTATTATTTTGTAAGCTTTAGAAATGTAGGTATATACCAAGAAGCTGTTACAAAAAGAATCTATGATGATCTAAAAAAATTATTAGATACCTCCAGAATCAAAATTACTACTATTTATAATACTAGGGGCGGGTTTGACACTACCTGCGTTGAAGGTTCACTTTAGAGGATTATCATGAAATATTTTAAAAACTATTTAATTGTGTGGTCCTTTATTGGCGCAGCAATGTTTGCCTTAAATGACTATTTATATTATGACTTGCCAATGAATCCAAATAATAAGCCTTTTTTAGAGCATATCATTATTGGATGGTTAATATTTATATCAACCGCATTGACATTAATCTTATTTTATAAGGAGAAGAAAAAATGAGTTATGCTGAAAGATTATATAAAGCTATTACGCTTAATGTTGAATTCTACGAATCTGTTGAAGCTGATAAATCTTTAACAAGACAAGCGATGATGACCGTAGCTTTAGTTGCTATCGTACAAGGGTTTGTTGTAGCTGGAATTACTGCACCTATTGCATTGGCACAAGGAGTATTAGGAAGTATTATTAGGTGGTTTATATGGGCATTCTTTATTGCGTTTGTTGGAACAAAAATATTGCCAGAACCTGAAACTGAATCTAATACGGGAGAGTTGTTACGTACCTTAGGTTTTGCTTATGCTCCAGGACTATTGGTAGTATTTAAATTTGTTCCATTGATTGGATTCTTTATAGAACCTTTAGTGGTAATCTTACAATTAGCTGCTATGACAGTAGCTGTAAGACAGGCATTAGACTTTAGCTCTACTGTGCGAGCAGTAGGAGTATGTATTGTGGCATTTATAGTAATGTTAATTGCATTAACTTTATTTATTCTATTTACATCTTTCTTTGTTGGAGTTGCTGAGAGCGCTATTGCACCAACCGCTCCATTGATGGGTGCATAGATTCTGCTTTAATTTGTCATGGAATATTTCTATAATTAAGGAAGTAATTGTAACGGGGGATAAGGATTGATATGAAAAACAAAATTTTAATTTTATGTATTATGACTTTGATGGCTTGTGATAGTTCAACTACAATGAGTACATCTAATGCTGATAATAATTCTGATGGTACTGGAACTGGTGGCGGTTCCGGTGGAAATAATTCAGATCTTCCCATAGGATTTACAAAATTTATTGATGCATATACTGATGTATATGTTTCAGGAGATTATGTTGTCGTAGAGACAACAGGAGTACCAAATCATAATAGCCCTTATTGGGGAGCTGGTCATCCAAATTACGAGTCTCCTCATTCAGGAATGACCGTAAACCCAAATACTATTACTACCCAAAATTTTAAGTTTTATATTCCTTTAACACCTAGTGCAGCTAGTTCTGTTTCTAGTACGCCATTAGGCTCTATTGGAGTGTCATTAAGTGGAGTGCCATTTTTTAATCAATATGCTGGACCAAATAATCAACCATTAGATAATGAAATAGCTACATTTGATAATTATTATGGTCACCCACAGCAATCAGGTACATATCATTATCATTGGGAGCCAACATATTTAACATTGGCAGATAATTCAATCTTAGTAGGATATTCGCTAGATGGATTTCCAGTATATGGCCCTACAAAACAAACAGATGGTCAATACCCAACAGATCTTGATGAACTCAATGGACATACTGCTGTTACAACAGAATATCCAAATGGTATTTATCACTATCATGCAACATCAACTGTACCTTATTTGATTGGTGGATTTAGAGGGCAGATAGGATCTTCTGGTGGCGGTGGTTACTACACAAACTAAGTTTTTACTAACTTTCCTTTATTGTATTGTTTTTATTTCTTGCTCTAATACAACTG
>JAAZXT010000004.1 GCA_014240005.1 Fidelibacterota bacterium
AATATAATTCTCTTTTAGAAAAATTTGATCAAATCAGGAGGCATCTTTGACCTTGAAGCCAAAGATGCTCATTTAAGTAATTTAAAGGATCAAATATCGGACCCATCTTTATGGGACAATAATCAAAAAACAACATCTCTGATGAAAGAAATTTCTATATGTGAAAAAGATATTGATTTAAGAAAAAGCTTATCTGAAAAGGCTAGTGATATCAAAGTAATGTTTGAATTTTTAAATGATGGGCAGATAGATGATAAAGAATTTTCAGAAGAGATTGAGCATTTTTCCAAATTAATTAAAGAATTTGAATTAAAATTAATCCTTAATTCGAAGAATGATTCTAAGGATGCTATTATTTCGATTCATCCAGGTGCAGGAGGAACAGAGAGTCAAGATTGGGCTCAAATGTTATATAGAATGTATTCTATGTGGACAGAATCCAAAGGATTTAAATTCAATATTATTGATTTCCAAGCAGGAGATGAAGCAGGTATTAAAGATTGTACAGTTGAAATTGTAGGAGATTATGCATACGGATTACTCCAATCAGAAATTGGGATACATAGATTAGTAAGAATATCGCCTTTTGATTCTAATAGCCGTAGGCATACATCTTTTGCTTCAGTATCTGTTTATCCATCTATAGATGAAGATATTGAGATAGAAATTAATCCAAAAGAACTAAGGATAGATACATTCCGTTCTAGTGGAGCGGGAGGACAACATGTAAATAAAACAGATTCTGCTATTAGAATTACTCATATACCAACCGGAACGGTTACACAGTGCCAAACTCAAAGATCTCAACATAAAAACAAAGAGCAGGCATTAAAGGTATTAAAATCAAAGCTATATCAATTGGAAATTGAGAAGAAAGCAGAGTCTAAAAAAATACTTGAGGGAGAGAAAAAGGATATTGCTTGGGGAAATCAAATAAGATCGTATGTTTTTCATCCATATAACATGATTAAAGATCATAGAACAAAATTTGAAGTAGGAAATGTCAAAGCAGTTATGGATGGAAATATAGATGACTTTATGTATAGTTATTTATTAGATAAAATGGAAAAAAATAAATAAGTTTATTTCGATATGGAAAATAAAAGCTTAAAACAAATTATTGCCAACCGTCTAGAAAAATTAGATAAAATTCGTCAATTAGGCGTGAATCCTTATCCTTATGAATTTAATGCTACGCATTCAACCTCAGATATTACCAAAGACAAGGTTGATAAGAAGGTATCTGTAGCCGGAAGAGTAATGTCTCTAAGAAAGATGGGTAAAGCTGCTTTTGCTAATATTCAAGATGCCCATGGTAGGGTTCAATTATATATCGCAAGAGATGATGTGGGTGAAGACAATTATAGCTTATTCAAATTAGTTGATATTGGAGATTTTATTGGAATTGATGGTGTAGTTTTTATTACAAAAACAGATGAACTGACCGTTAAAGCTGAAAATGTAACTATGTTGAGTAAAAATTTAAGACCTATTCCTGATGTTAAAGAAAAAGATGGAGAGAAATATAATTCAGTATCAGATAAAGAGTTAAGATATAGAAAGCGTTATCTTGATATGATTATTAATCCAGAAACAAAAGATAATTATATCAAAAGATTTAAAATTATTAATTCCATAAGAGAGTTTCTAAATAAAAATGGTTACATAGAAGTAGAAACACCTGTTTTACAGCCAGTTTATGGTGGAGCCAATGCTAAACCCTTTAAAACATTCCATCATGCATTGGATCAAGAATTTTTTCTAAGAATTGCAACTGAACTATATTTGAAGCAATTGATTGTAGGTGGATTTGAAAAAGTGTATGAAATGTCTAAAGATTTTAGAAATGAAGGTATTGATCGAAGCCATAATCCAGAATTTACTATGCTTGAATTCTATCAGGCTTATGCAGATTATAACTTCATGATGGATTTTGTAGAAGAAATGTTTAAGAAAGTAGCAACAGATTTAGGTGTTAAAAAAATATCATGGGATGGAAATAATATTGATTTATCTAAGAAATTTGCAAGAAAAACAATGGATGAATTAATTAAGGAACATACTGGGCATTCTATAGATTTAACTGATAGTAAAGCAGTATTTGATGTATGTAAAAAATTAGACTTAAAAGTGAAAAAAACTGATAGTCTTGCAAAGATGATTGATGAAATAATGAGAAGAAAAATTGAACCAAATCTAATTAATCCTACTTATGTAATGAATCATCCTGTAGAGATTTCACCATTAGCGAAAGTCAATAGAGATGGAGATATAGATTCCACTGAAAGATTTGAATTATTTATTGCAGGTATGGAATTTGCAAATGGATTTTCTGAATTAAACGATCCAATAGATCAAAGAAAAAGATTTGAAGATCAATCAGCTAAAAAAGATAGTGGCGATGAAGAAGCTTTTCCTGTAGATGAGAATTTTTTAGAAGCTATAGAGATTGGAATGCCTCCAACAGCGGGTGTTGGTATTGGAATTGATCGATTAGTCATGTTGTTTATTGATACTAGGTGGATTAGAGATGCAATTATCTTTCCCACACTTAAATCTCTAAAATGAAATTAGTTTTTCTTGTTTTAAGAAGACTGTTTTTCTCATCACAAAGTAATTTTCTCTTTAAAATTACAAATATTGTTTCGATTGTAAGTCTAGCTCTTGGTATAGCTTCGTTAAATACTGTCTTAGGCGCAGTTAATGGATTTGAGAGTAAGGTATCTGAAAAATTATCTTCTATTAACGGCTATACAACTATCAATCATCTATTTGAAGATGATTTTTTAATTGATCAATCAGTATTACCTGACTTTTATAGTAATTATGAGTCTAATTTAGTGCCTTACGTTGAGAAACCAGCAATTCTTAAATCAAAATATAACAGTAGCAACGTCATAATATACGGTCTAGACAATAGCGATTTTAAAGATTTTAATTTATTTAATAGTTTTCATACCAGTCTTGAAATTATTAATGAAAATAATGTTATCGTTGGCAGTCTTCTCGCACAAAATCTTGGCTTATCAATAGGAGATGAGATTGTTATTTTTAATCCATTAATTTCAGAAAGAACATTAGAAAGAAATAAATTTTTATTTTTAGAAATAAAAGAAATATATCATTCTGGTATAGATGACTATGATTCAAGATTAGTATTTATTCCTATAAATACAGTGCAATCTTATTTTGCTTTAGATAGTAGTATTAGTGGCTGGATGAATTTTGATCCTTTTCTAGAAATAAAAGATGTGGATTATCCATTTTATCAATTAAGCCTTAAGGATAGGCATAGCGACCTCTTTGAATGGATCAATACACAGCAATGGCCAATTATTTTTATTTTTAGCCTAATTGCATTGGTATCATATTTTAATTTGATGGGGTCAATAAATATTCTTTTTTATGAAAAGAGATTTAATTTGGCGATTATGAAGACATACGGTATGTCAAATAAAAAATTGTCAGTAATATTTATTATTCAAGGAATGGTATTAGCATTGATTGGAGCGATACTCGGAATTTTATTATCTCTATTTGTTATTTCCATGCAGGAGAAGTTTCATTTTATATCTTTAGCTGAAAATATCTATTTTGTTAGTTATTTGCCGATGATATTTAGCATAAATAATGCTGTTTATACATTATTCTTTAGTCTTGTATGTAGTATATTATTTTCAAGCGTTTCCTTGATATACCTTTTATCTATTAATCCATCTAAAATTTTAAAAAATTAATGAATGTAATTTTCTTAATAGCAAAACGTTTTTTGATGCCAAGAAACATGTTAGAAGGAGGTATTATTAATATTATATCTTTTCTAGGACTGTTCATTGGCGCAACATCAATCATATTATCAGTAGCAGTTCTTAATGGATTTCAAGGTATTCTCGAAGATGAGACGAAAAAGATATATGGAGACTATGCTATAATTAATTTCGATTATGATAGAGATAAAGAGTTGATAGAAAATTTTGAAAAAAATAGTATTAAATATGCACCATATTATGAGGAAGAATTTTTTATATCGAAAAATAAAAAACAATCATTAGTGAATTTAAAGACTATTGAAAGTTCAAGATTTGATGGCTTTTATGATCTAGAATTAGTTAAAGATAATAGAGGTCTAAGTGATGGAGAAATTATTATCGGAAAATCTTTAGCTGATAAAATGGATTTTAGTATTGGTGATTCTATATCAATTTATAGCACTAAGCTCAATATGAGTTATTTAGCGATGCCATTTACTAAAGAGTTGCTGGTTACAAATATCTTCAAAAATAGGATATTAAGATCTGATGAGTTTCTAATTTTTACGGTATCTAAAGAATATAGTTTTCCTAACAAAAAGTTTACTGATATTGAAATCGTTGGAGACATAGATGGTGTTGTTACAATGCCAAATAACAATATTGTTTCATGGAAAGACAGAAATAGGCAGCTATTTGAGGCCACTGAAATTGAGAAGAAAATCACCTTTTTTACATTATTTCTTATCATAGTTGTAGCTTCATTTAACTTATCTTCCTCTGTGATGCAAATTGCAACTAAAAAAACAAGAGAAATGGCAATTCTGAGTACTGTCGGAATGAGTAAAAATAGTATATCTAGTATATTTTTGGTCTATGGTTATTTATTGGCAATCACTGCTATAGTTAGTGGAATTTTATTTGCTTTATTAATTATATATATACAAAACACGTTCGGAGTGTTTATGTTAAATCCTGAGTTTTATTTAGTCAGCATGCTTCCTATGGAAATTAGTTTTAAAGATATCTCTTTGTTGTTATTTTACTCTATACTAATAATTGGATTATTTGCAACATTGCCTTTAATGTTTATTAAAAAAATACGTCCAATTGAATTGATAAATAAAAACATATGATATTATCAGTCAAAAATCTTAAGAAAACTTTTAAAGACGGAGATAAAGTACTTGAAGTCTTAAAAGGAGTTAGTTTTAATCTTAATAAAGGAGACATATTAACTATTAAAGGGCCATCTGGCTCTGGAAAATCTACTTTATTAAGCTTGTTAGGGACTCTAGATCAGCCCGACAGTGGTGAGATAATAATCGATAATAATAATCTAAAAGATATTAAAGACTATGACTTGATAAGAAATACTCATATTGGATTTATATTTCAATTTCATAATTTAATATCAGAATTGAATGTTGTTGAGAATGTGACTATTCCAACGCTTATAGCAGGTAAAAAGATTGATGAGGCTTATGTAAATGAGTTATTTGATTATTTTGATTTATCAAATCGTAGAAAATCTTTTCCCTTAGATCTTTCTGGAGGAGAGAAACAAAGAATATCTGCAATGCGAGCTATTATCAATAAGCCCTCAATAGTAATAGCAGATGAACCAACAGGGAATCTAGATGAGCACAATGCTATTAAAATGATTGAGTTGTTTCAAAAATTAAATCATGATTTTAATCTAACTTTTGTCATTGCCACTCATGATAAAAAGGTATTTAATATAGGTGATAAAAAAATGAACTTATATGATGGAATCCTCTTATAATTATAAAATAAAGTCTTATATGTGCCATATAGGCACATAATTTGTCATATATGACATATATATTCTCTTGGCATGCTCTTTGCATCTATTAAAATAGCGAAAACTAAAATATTAGGAGATTTTTATGGGAAAAATAATTGGAATTGATTTAGGTACAACAAACTCTTGTGTAGCGGTAATGGAAGGTGGAGAACCTACTGTTATTACTAGCCCTGAAGGTGGAAGAACTACGCCATCGGTGGTAGGTTTTACAAAAGAGGGAGATCGTTTAGTGGGTGATCCTGCAAAACGTCAAGCTGTAACTAATCCAAACAATACTATTTATTCAATTAAAAGATTTATGGGTAGAACTCCTGCCGAAATAAAAAAAGATATAAAAGAAGTTGCTTATAAAGTTGCTGTAGATGGCCCTAAAGTTAATGTAGAGGCAAATGGTAAAAAATATCAACCACAAGAAATCAGTGCTATGGTTTTACAAAAAATGAAACAAATGGCTGAGCAATATCTTGGAACTGATGTTACTGATGCCGTTATTACTGTGCCTGCATATTTTAACGATTCACAAAGAAAGGCAACTAAAGATGCTGGAAAGATTGCAGGATTAAATGTTAAAAGAATTATTAATGAGCCAACTGCCGCCTCATTAGCTTATGGATTTGATAAAAAGAAAGATGAAAAAATAGCTGTATTCGATTTAGGTGGAGGTACTTTTGATATTTCTATCCTTGATATTCTTAATGACGAAGGTCAAACAATAGAGGTCAATGCAAGTAATGGTGATGGAAGATTAGGTGGAGATGATTTTGATCAAAAAGTTGTTGATTGGTTAGCTGATGAATTCAAAAAGAATGAAGGTATTGATTTAAGAAAAGATCCGATGGCCTTACAAAGATTGAAAGAAGCAGCGGAAAGTGCCAAAAAAGAACTTTCATCTTCAAAGCAGACAGAAATTAACTTACCTTTTATTACTGCTGATTCATCAGGTCCAAAACACTTAAATATTACTTTAACAAGAGCTACTTTTGAGCAATTAGTTGCAGATCTTGTTGAGAAAGTGGTTGGGCCATGTAAGCAGGCATTAAAGGATGCTAAGCTTGCTGCTAAAAATATTAATGAGGTAATTTTAGTTGGTGGTTCAACTAGAATTCCGGCAGTTCAAGATAAGGTAAAAGAAATATTTGGCAAAGAGCCAAATCAAAGTGTTAATCCTGATGAAGTAGTAGCTCTTGGAGCAGCTATACAAGCAGGTGTATTAGCAGGCGATGTGGATGATGTGTTATTGCTTGATGTGACTCCATTAACTCTAGGTATTGAAACGATGGGTGGTGTTGCAACAGGTTTAATTGAAAAAAATACAACCATTCCAACTCAGAAATCGCAAATCTTTAGTACTGCAGCAGATAATCAACCAATGGTAGAGATTCATGTAGTTCAAGGAGAGAGACAATTAGCTCAGGACAATAAAAGTCTTGGAAGATTCCATTTAGATGGTATTCCTCCTGCACCAAGAGGCACTCCGCAGATTGAAGTGACATTTGATATGGATGCTGATGGTATTTTAAATGTAAAAGCTACAGATAAAGCTACTGCTAAAGAACAAAGCATTAGAATAGAAGCTCAAAGCGGGTTGTCTGATCAAGAAATTGAGAAGATGGTTAGTGATGCTAAGAAACATGAAGCTGAAGACAAGATTAAAAAAGAAGAGATTGAAACTAAAAATCAAGGAGAGCAATTAGTTTATCAGACAGAGAAACAAATGAAAGATTTAGATGATAAATTAAGTGAAGATGATAAAAAAGATCTCAATGAAGCTCTAGATAAGCTAAAAGCGGCTAATACGTCAGGCAATATCGAGGACATCAAGACAGAAATAGAAAGCTTAAATTCTGTTTGGAGCTCTAAATCTGCTGCGATGTATGCAAATTCTACAGAAGGACAAGAGCCTCCTATGCAAGAAGCCAAAAATCCTGAATCTTCATCTGAAAAGAAAGATGACAAAAAGATTGAAGATGCAGATTTTGAAGTTGTTGAAGATTAGATTTTAGATTTTTTATTAGGCTATTAATAGTTAGTTTTTGAACAAATGAATAGCCTAATAAGAAAAATATTCAAAACGTTCTTTAGTATAGCAGCAACTTTTTTTCTATTCCTCGTCATTATTAGTATCTCCTTATACATATATATAGGAAAAGGATTAGAGTTTGAAATTAATAAATCAAATTCTGCTGTCGCTTCTTTATCAAAACAGTATAATATCGATTTTGACCCATCATCAACTATCAACCTTGTTGCTGACACTGATAGAGTAGATGTATATTTATTATTAAAAAATATTACCATTAATAAGAGTAATGAGAGCTTTCTAAAGGCAAATAATGCATCATTAAGAACTAGTCTATCCTATACCAATATTATGTTATTAGGTAGTAATCTGTTTAGTACTGAAAAAATACTATACTCTTTGATTGATAGCATAAATATTCATTTAAATGAACCTGTTTTAAATATAAAACACCTTAACAGTTTAAATAATACTAACTCGTCAAAAGGTAGTCAATTTTTTCCATTAAGCATCAAAGCAGACAATGGAATATTGTTTGATGGTGATTTAGAAATAGGACAATTTTCTATGGCAGTAGATCTTAATCAATTCGATAATGCGTCAGATATTCAGAGCTATTCTATTCACTTAGAGTCTCATAAAGATTTTCCAGCTGATTATATAGGTCAATTTTTCGAAGAAGTAGTTTTGCTTCAAGATAAAAATGAAACAGTTTATTTTGATATAAATATTAAAGATGAAGAAGTTGCAACGCCTGAAAATACTCAGATATTAAATGGAATTTTAAGAGTGAGAGATACTAAGATGGATTTAGAAAGATTTCCAGTAGAGCTGAAACCTGAACCTATCAGAAATTTAAACTTAGACCTTAATATTATCGATAATATAGGTCAGATTAATTTTTTAGGCTCTGTTACTAATCCAAAAATAAAATTGAAGCTACAAAAAAAACCTAATTTACAGATTGCGGGATCTATTAATTTTCAAGAAATATTGGAACCATATCTAGATTTAACAGTAAATGGAACAGATATCTATTTTGCAAAATTAGAGAATAATAATCTTAACGGGATAACAGATTTAATGGTCTCAATCTCTGGAAAAAATGTATTAGATTTAGCTGGAGAGCTAAATATAAAGAAAAGTAATGGGTTTTTAGTGCCATTAACAAATAGCACATTTGAAACTCAGCATACTATAAAGAAGGAAAATGATGAATAAAAGTGCGCTAGATCGGTTGAATTCAAAAATTGCAAAGAAGTCAACATTTGTTAAAGATCTCAAAGAGGGTATTGGAAAAGTTATTGTTGGTCAAGATGAACTTATAGATAAGATTTTAATATCTGTGATATCTAATGGGCATATCTTATTAGAGGGAGTCCCTGGTTTAGCTAAAACCTTAACTATTAATACTGTAGCTAATTTGATTAATTCTGAATTTAAAAGAATTCAATTTACTCCAGATATGTTACCAGCTGATTTGCTTGGAACTTTAATATATAATCAAAAAACTGGTGATTTTATGACAAAGAAAGGACCTATTTTTTCTAATATTATTCTAGCAGATGAAATTAATAGAGCTCCTTCTAAAGTTCAAAGCGCTTTGCTTGAAGCAATGCAAGAAAGACAAATTACTATTGGTGAAGAAACTTTTAAACTTGATTTACCTTTTCTTGTTTTAGCAACACAGAATCCTATTGAACAAGAAGGAACATATCCGTTACCTGAAGCGCAAGTAGACCGCTTTATGTTAAAAGTTCTTGTTGACTATCCGTCAATGGAAGAAGAGAAGAAGATTTTATTTAGAGTAGCTAAAACTAATATAGATACAAAGCAGAAATCTGTAGTCAATTCTAAAACAATTTTAGAAGCTCAAGCCCTTCTTAATGATATTTATATTGCGCCTAAGATATTAGACTATATATTGAATATTGTATTTGCGACAAGGGATCCTGAGCGATTTAAATTGGGACAATTAAAGGATTTAATTAGTTTTGGAGCTTCTCCTAGAGCATCTATTAATTTAGTGTTAGCAGCTAAGGCAAAAGCGTTTATCGATGGAAGAGGATATGTTATTCCAGAAGATATAAGATATATAGGAAAAGACGTTTTAAGACATAGAATGTTATTATCTTACGAAGCAGAAGCAGAAGAAATCACATCAGAAGAATTGATTGATCAACTATTCAAAGAAATCCCTGTTCCATAATTCTAGCTTATGTCTAAAGATATACTAAAAAAAGTTCGACAAATAGAAATCAGAACCAAAAATATTGTAAATGATTTTTTTGGTGGAGATTATCATTCCAATTTTAAAGGTCGCGGAATGACTTTTTCCGAAGTAAGAGAATATCAACATGGGGACGATATTAGATTTATTGATTGGAATGTCACGGCAAGAACAGGAAAGCCTCATATTAAGATATTTGAAGAAGAAAGAGAACTTACAGTCTTACTTCTTATTGATGTTAGTAGTTCAGGCGTCTTTGGATCTAAAAGTAGGCTAAAAATTGATTTAGGGATTGAAATTGCAGCAATGCTAGGATTTTCTGCTATTAAAAATAACGATAAAGTTGGATTAATTCTATTTAGTGATGATATAGTAAAATATATACCTCCAAAGAAGGGCAAATCTCATGTATTGCGTTTAATAACTGACCTAGTAAATCATAACTATGATAAAAAACAAAGTCAGACATCAATTAAAAAAGCTCTTGAATTTGCAAGTAAAATTTCTAAAAGAAAAAATGTGATGTTTATAATATCAGATTTTATGGATAAAAACTTTTGGACAGAAATGAAGTATTTAAATTTTAATCATGATGTAATAGGTGTCCAGATATATGATATGTTTGAGAAAGAATTTCCAGATTTAGGACTAATTCAAGTACATAACTCCGAGTCAGATGAGAGAATATGGATTGACACATCTAATGAAGAAATAAGATCTGATTTCTCAAAAGATTTTTCTGAACGATTAAACGATTTTGCACAAAAATGCAAGAATATCGGGTTTGATTTAATACAGATAGGAACTAATGAAGATTATATTAAAGCACTTACTCATTTTTTTAAAAGAAGAGCCAAACGTACTTAATCCATGATTAGAATTATTATATTTTTATCATTTTTCATATTAAGCTGTACAAACGATCCGAATGAAACCAATTTAAGTTATAAGGTAGATCTTGAGAAAACAGAGATTGGTTATCCTGTAAATCTTAATATCAGTTTAAATAATCTTGATGAATATTATTCTATTGAAGAGATGGCATGGTCTGATTCTTCGTTTTGGGTATCTGATTCTTCGAAAGTATTAATTAAAAGTTCGAATATAGATACTCTAGACCAGTCTTTATTTGTTAATTTTGAGATAACTTTCTGGGATACAGGTAAGACGGTCATACCACCATATTTTTTCAGTATTAATTTCCCAGATTCAATTGATGTTACAATATTTAGTACGGATTCTATAGATATAAAAATAGAATCTGTAATTGATAGTACTATATCTAATATTCAAAAAGATAAGCCTATAAAAGATATTAAATTTCCTTATGATGTCTATAGATTAGCTTTAATATCGATTATATTATTTCTACTACTTTTTATATTATATCTATGGAGAAAAAGAGATAAAGATAATCCTTTGAGTTCAATTCAGTTTTTTAATAAAAATCCAAAAAAAGATTCAGTTAGAAAATTAAATAAATTGAAGTTTGATGATGTATCTTCTGATATATTCTATAATAAGCTATCTATAATTCTAAAGAAGTATCTTGAGAATCAATATTATATTATTTCATTTGAAATGACCTCTCAAGAGTTAAGAAATTTTTTTGATGATAAAGATTTAATCTATCTATTAGAAAAAATTGACTCTGTAAAATTTGCCAATAAAGAGTACGGTAATTCTGAAAAAAAATATGATTTAGAGTTAGCAAAAAAAATTGTAAGAAAACTGTTATAAAGAAATTAAATAAATTAAGTTCTTACCATGAGTACAACGGCAGATATAAGAAATGGATCTATATTAAACTTTAAAAATTCAAGAATGAAAGTTGTAGAGTTCCAACATGTAAAGCCAGGAAAAGGGCCAGCGTTTGTTAGAACAAAATTAAAAAATATTCAGTCAGGAAAAGTAATTGATCAAACTTTTAATGCAGGAGTTAAAGTAGAATTTATTAGAGTTACTTCGAGTCAATTTCAGTATTTATATAAAGATTCTCATAATTATATCTTTATGGATAATCAGACTTTTAATCAGGTTGAAGTTTCTGAATTATTAATGCAGGATGGGCATCGATATATTAAAGAAGGAGATAACATAGACCTTGTCTTTGATGGTGACGATATTATCAATATTAATCTTCCTGCAAAAGTAACTCTTAATGTTGTACAAACAGATCCTGGACATAGAGGAAATACGGCTACAAATGCAACAAAGCCCGCTAAAATGGAGACAGGACTTGAGCTCCAAGTTCCTTTATTTATTAATGAGGGAGACTTATTAAAAATTGATACAAAATCTGGTACTTATTCTGAAAGAGTAAAACAGTAATTTTATGTGGAAAGATAAATTAAAAGAAGTCATATATATACTAGAAAATAGTGATATTAATGAGATAGAAGTCAGATTTTGGTTCAGGAAAATAAAAGTTACTAAAACCCCGCCAATTATTAATTCTGATTTTAGTGATGTAGCACCAAATGTAATTACTTCAACCCCAGATAAACCTAGTGTATCTGTTGAAAAAGAAGAGAATGATACTCTAAAAATAGATACAAATACATTCACTGTACGTTCACCTATGCCTGGAACATTTTATTCCTCTCCAGATCCAGATTCTAAATCATTTGTTGAAATTAATGGTTCAGTAAATGAGGGAGATACTATGTGCATTGTAGAAGCAATGAAAATTATGAATGAAATTCAATGTGAAAGAAATGGAACTATTAAAGAGATTCTTGTTGAGGATGGTAGCCCAGTTGAATTTGATCAACCCTTGTTTATCTTAAATTATTCTGAATAAAATATGTTCAAAAAAATACTGATTGCAAATAGAGGTGAGATTGCTATAAGAGTAATCCGTGCATGTAAAGAAATGGGTATTAAAACTGTAGCGGTTTATTCTAAAGCAGATCAACTTTCTTTACATGTAAAGTTTGCAGATGAAGCAATATGTATTGGTGAAGGTCCTCCATTAGAGAGTTATTTAAATATCCCTAGAATTATTGCTGCTGCTGAAATTTCTAATACAGATGCAATTCATCCTGGTTATGGATTTTTAGCAGAGAATGCTCAATTCAGTACAATCTGTAAAGAAAATGGATTTTGTTTTATTGGACCAGATTCTGAAACCATTGGTTTGATGGGAGATAAAGTTAATGCAAGGAAAGTTGCGAAAGCTTCAGAAGTCCCTATTATTCTAGGAAGTAATGTTTTGAGCTCTGTAGATGAATTACTTGAAATTTCGAATAATATTGGATATCCAGTTATGCTAAAAGCTGCTGGCGGCGGCGGCGGAAAAGGGATGCGAGTATTAAATAATGCTTCAGAAGCAGAAAAAGGATTTAGTATTATACAATCTGAAGCAAGTAAGGCTTTTAATAATCCTGAGATATATGTAGAAAAATTTATTAAGAATGGTCGCCATATTGAAGTTCAGATCTTAGGAGATAAGTTTGGTAATTATGTTCATTTAGGTGAGCGCGAATGTTCAATTCAAAGAAATCATCAAAAATTGATTGAAGAATGCCCATCTGGTTTTGTTGATGAAGAGTTAAGAGAGGCTTTAACATCAAAATCTATACGGTTAGCTAAAAAAGTAAATTATGTTGGAGCTGGAACTGTTGAATTCTTAGTAGACGAAGATAAGAATTTTTATTTTATTGAAATGAATACAAGAATTCAAGTAGAGCATACCGTAACAGAAATGGTATATATGATAGATCTAGTAAAAGAGCAAATTAAGATGCATTATGGCAAAAAGATGTCTTTTACCCAAGAAATGATTAAAAGCAAAGGACATTCCATTGAATGTCGATTAAACGCAGAAGATCCTTTTAATAATTTTATTCCTTCACCTAAAAAAATCGATTCTCTTAATTTTCCAGGAGGAATTGGCGTACGAATTGATTCCTATATTTATGCAGGATACGAAATACCTCCATTTTATGATTCTTTGCTTGGAAAGTTAATTGTTCATTCTAATACAAGAGAAAAAGCTGTTATTAAGATGCAAAGAGCATTACAAGAGACTTTTATTGAAGGACCAAATACAACGCTACCATTATTGGAAATGATTTTATCAAATAAGGACTTTCTTAATGGAAATTTTGACATAAATTTTTTAAGTAATTTTCTAAAAAAAAATGAAAGGGGAGAAAAGTGAATCATCCAGAAAATTTGATGTATACATCTGA
>JAAZXT010000001.1 GCA_014240005.1 Fidelibacterota bacterium
AGGAACCCATATTAGCTATGGGGGAGTCTATACTACTGAAAAAGATACAAGAATTGCAGTAGTGCAAGCAGGATTTGCAGATGGAGTACCGCGACCTTGGTATGTAGATGGATTTGTAAAGTTTAAAGATCAAAATTTCAAAATTACTGGAAGAATTTGTATGGATCAGTTCATGATTGATGTTGGATCAGCTGATATTCAGTATGGAGATGAGGTTCTAATCTTTGGTTCTAATGAGCATGGAACAATCGATGTAAATGAAATTGCAAACACAATTAATTCTACATCATATGTTTTACTAACTGCAATTGGAATTCGTCCAAAAAGAATCTATTAAATCAAATTATAGAAAAAATAATTGACGAGAATTAATATAGTAGAACCATCTGAATTAACAGATCAGCATTTAGTTGCTGAATATCGTGAGATATTTATGGTTGGTTCATCATTACAGAGAAGTCTTAAATCAAAGAGTTGGGATATTAAAAGTATTCCACAACGATACACTTTAAATAAAGGGCATGTTAAGTTCTTTTATAATAAAGGTAAGTACTTATCTAATCGATATGATGAGTTACGAAAAGAAATGAAATCTCGTGGAATGAATCCTGATTCGTCAAGAGTATTTAAACGAGAACAATGGCCTGATGAGTTATGGAATGAGTGGATGCCGTTAGTAGAAGATTATAAAATTATCAGACAAAGAATTGAAGAAAAAATTAGAATGAAACCTGATTGGTATAGATTTACAAAAAAGGAGAGGAGCAAACTAAAACCTAACCAAGGGTAAATGAAAGGAATTAAGAGGTAATTTTTAAATCTTAATCTGCTCCTCATTTTAGTATATGTTTTATATAAAAAAAGGTTCCTCCTTTTTCTTTTTTTACTTATTATACAAGCATGATCGCGGGATGGAGCAGCTTGGTAGCTCGTCGGGCTCATAACCCGGAGGTCGTAGGTTCAAATCCTACTCCCGCTACTAACCTCCGATTAAAAAGGAAAACTGATTATGACATTATCAAATAAAAAAGAATACAGTATCTTTCAGAAGATTCTATTAAATCCCGTCTTTCTTTTTCTGCTCGTAGTCTTTTCGATGTGGTCAGTATGGGATGTATCTAGATCGGAATCTTCTGAGGAGTTATTGATGGATAAAGCAAATGAATTAGCACAAAGATTTATTATTACAGATGGACATATTGATGTTCCATGGCGATTAAATAAAGGAGGCCATGAAGACTTATCTGTTAGAACAGAAGGGGGCGATTTTGATTATGTTCGAGCCAAAGAAGGAGGATTAGATGTACCCTTTATGTCTATTTATGTTCCTTCAAGTTACCAAGTAACTGGAGGTGCCAAAGCCAAAGCGGATTCATTGATTAATATGGTACAAAAGATGGCAGATGATCATCCTGATAAATTTGAAGTAGCCTATAGTCCAGCAAATGCAGAAGCAATAGTTGCTGCAGGCAAAATTGCGTTGCCAATGGGAATGGAAAATGGTGCTCCAATTGAAGGTGATTTGGCGAATGTAGCTTATTTTCATGAAAGAGGAATTCGATATATCACATTAACACATGCAAAAGATAATGCTATTTGTGACTCTTCATACGATACAACGGGAACTCATCAAGGTTTGAGTGACTTTGGTGTAGAAGTAGTTGCGGAGATGAATAAAGTAGGAATTATGGTAGATATATCCCATGTGTCTGATAATGCTTTTTATCAAGTAATGGATATTACAAAAGTTCCTGCAATTGCTTCCCACTCTTCGTGTCGTCATTTTACGCCAGGTTTTGAACGAAATATGAGCGATGATATGATTAAACGTCTTGCTGAAAATGGTGGCGTGATTCAGATTAATTTTGGTTCATCATTTGTTACTCAAGCGTCACAGGATAAGCGTACTGCAAATGGAGAAAAAGTAAATGCATATGCAGAAGAAAATAATTTAGAAGCTGATGATCCTAAAATTCAAGAATTTGCTAAACAGGTTGCTAAAGACAATCCTATCTTTTGTGATGTGACCGATGTAGCAGATCATATTGATCATGTAGTAGAATTAGCTGGTATTGAACATGTTGGCTTTGGATCAGATTATGATGGAGTAGGAGATACTCTTCCATATGGCCTTAAAGATCCTTCTGATTTTCCTAATTTAATATATCATTTATTAAAGAGAGGTTACTCTGAAGAGGATATCGAAAAAATATGTTATAAAAATGTATGGCGTGTTTGGAAAGCAAATGAAGAATTTGCTAGATCTCAAAGTTAATATATTTGTTTATTGAGAAATTTGTCTTAATCGTTCAAAAACAATTGCACTCACAGCTGAAGATACATTAAGAGAATTCATATTATTTGACATTGGAATTGTAGCGGTAAAATCAGAATTTTTTAATACCTGCTTACTTACTCCATTGCCTTCTCCACCAAAGATTAATATCGAACGACCTTTTAAATCTATTGAATACCAATCTTTTGCATCAATATTATTTTCGAAACTTGTAATCCAAAAATCATTTTTCTTAAAATGTTTAATAGCTTGATTAATATTTACTACAGAATAGAGGGGTATTTTGGCAAAGCCTCCTTGACTTACTTGCGCTACTGCGCTAGTCATAGATACGCTATTTCTGTCAGTAATAATCACTCCATTAATGCTTCCTCCAGCGCAAATACGTAGTATCTGACCTAAATTGTGAGGATCTTGGACTTGATCAAGAATAACATAACATGCATTTTTTTGTTCTATTGCTGGAAGAGATGAGAAGCTAGATGCTTGGGCCTTTATTAACACTCCTTGCGATCTGTTAGTGTCAATTTTGTCCCTAAAACTATTTCCATCAAGTATAGTAACTTTATCTTGCGGCATTTTTGCACACAACGTTTTGATACTATCATGATTATATGCGGGAGAATTTTTTTCAAGATAAACTTGAGTAACTTCTACTAGATTGGATTCCATTGCATCATAACATCCATTAATGCCATATACTGAAATCCGATGTTTTGTAAATTTGTCCATAAATTTTGCTTAAATTTAGGAAAAAAATTGATGATAAAAATTAAAGAATCAGAATTGCGCCTTTCTTTTATAAGATCGCGAGGTCCTGGAGGTCAAAATGTAAATAAAGTTTCTACTGCTGTTCAGTTGAGATATAATATTGTTAAAGCTGACATACCAGAGGATATCAAAGAGAGATTTTGTGAGCAGTATAAAAATAAAATATCAAAAAATGGTGATGTTATTATTGTTGCACAATCACATAGAACGCAAAATAAAAATAAAATAGATGCTATCAATAGGCTAGAGAGTCTATTTTCAGATATAAAGATTCCCGTAAAGCGAATTGCTACGAAACCTTCTAGGAGTTCTCAAGTTAAAAGAGTGGAAAGCAAGAAAAAGAGATCAGTATTGAAGAAAAATAGAAAAAAGGTAATGCTAGATGAATAAGTATATTATTATTTTATTTATATCATCTTTTTTGATAGCTCAAGACGAAATTGAAAAAAAAGATCTTTCTATTCCAGCTTTTCCGGCAGAAGAAATGACTGATCTTGAACTAATGTTAGTTGCTGACATAAATACCAATGAAATTTTAAGTGAGTTTTTACAACTAAATGTCATTTCTAATTCTTTAAAATTAAATGCACCACAATATGATCGTTTTGCTAAAAAGAATAATGTTGGAATGCTGCTTCCAGTTAATACTTCATCTTCGCTTTATTTAGATAGAGGTATTGTAGGTTGGATTGAAGCAAATGAATATGTTCAAGAAAATAATGATAATTATTCTGTAGGATTTTTTGGAAGTACGGGAGAAAAATTTAGTTACTATAATTCAAGAAAAGGATATGTAGATATAGATAATTACTTTAAAGATTCTTGGGATAAGCGATCTATAGATGACTACATTCGCTACATGCACATATCGCCTTACATGCTCGATTCTGAACAAAATACCATATATGACCCCAATCGAACTCAGTAAAGCGTTAGACGGTGTCGTAGATCTCGATAGTTCGCTGCTTGGAAAACAAGTATTGGGAATTAGTGCGAATTCAAAAGAGATTGGTCCTGGATTTGTATTCATCGCTATTAATGGATCTAAATTTGATGGAAATAATTTCATAAATGAAGCCTTACTTAAGGGAGCAGTATGTGTTATTAGCGACTCAGAACATATAGAGAAGACCAATGAAATTATGAAGGTAGAAAATGCTAGAAAAGCACTTGGAAAAATTTCAGCTAATTTTTATCGTCATCCTGAAAAGAAAATTAAACTTATTGGGGTAACAGGAACCAACGGTAAGACTTCTACAACATTAATATTAAAAAATATTCTTGAGTCTCACGGAAAAAAAGTGCTTCAAATTGGAACTTTAGGCGTTATTCCAAATATAGTTAATAATGATTTTGGTTTAACTACTCCCGACTCTATAGATATTTTTAAGATACTCAATACCGCAGTAGAAGAAGAGTACGATTTTGCTATATTAGAAGTTTCGTCACATGCTTTGTCTCAAAATAGAATTGATAATCTTAAATTTGATTTTGCAGGCTTTACCAATCTTACTTTAGATCATTTAGATTATCATAGTACTATTGAGAACTATTTTAATGAGAAGAAAAAATTATTTGGACTGATAAAAGACGATGGATCAAGTCTAATACTTAATGATAGCAGCTATGGCAAAGATATTTGCAATGAATATGAGAATACCAATACTATATCTTTTAAGAGCAAAGACGCTGACTTCTATTGTCTAGATTTTAGTTTAGATCATAATGGTACTACCGCTATTTTCAATTTTAAGGGCACCTCTATAGACATTGCTTCAAAACTAGTAGGAAAGTATAATCTTGAGAATATTATTTTAGCCGCTACTATTGCTTTTGAGATAGGAGTCGATATAGCATCAATTAAAGATGGGATTAGTTCATGTAAATTTATTCCTGGGAGATATGAATTTATATCTAATAAGGGTCCAGCTGTTATTATCAGTGACTATGGACATACTCCAGATGCATATGCTAATGTTTTAGAATCTATCAAAGATGTATACCGTAGTAAAAATATTAAAGTTCTATTTGGAGCTGGCGGTAATAGAGACAAGTCAAAAAGAGCAGAAATGGCAAAGGCAATAGAGCTGTTTGCAGTTCAATGTTATTTGGCTCCCGACAATCCAAGATTTGAAAATATTGATGATATTAACCGTGAAGTTGTGCAAGGTTTTTCAAAAAATATCTATGAGATATTTAATGATAGAAAAAAAGGACTAATAGCAGCATTAGAAGAGTTAACCGAAGCTGATATCTTAATTATTTTTGGAAAAGGGAATGAAGAGTATCAAGAGATTGATGGTAAAAAATTATACTACTCTGATAGAAAAATTATAGAGGAATTTTATGAGAGTTGATATACAGCAACCTGAATTATTTACTGCATACTTCTCCAATGAAATTGATTGTCAAATTGATTATTTGATATCTGGTATTAGTACAGATAGCAGGGATGTTAAAGAAGGTGATTTATTTTTAGGTATTAAAGGAGAACATTTTGATGGCTCTAATTTTGTAAATCAAGCCATTGCAGATGGAGCAGTTTGTTCTCTTGCAGAGTCTGGCGCTAAATCAGATAATGTATTTATTGTTGATAATGTTACGTCATTAATTGGAAAAATTTGTGCTAGATGGATGGATGATTTTGAAGGTTATACTATTGGAATAACAGGAACAAACGGTAAAACAACATCAAAAGATATGATATATCATATCTTAAGTAAATCAGGATATCGAACATGTAAGACTGAAGGTAATTTTAATACATCTATCGGAGTTCCTTTGAGCATATTTTCTTTTTCAGATAGCGCAGATTATTATGTTCTAGAACTTGGAGCAAATCAAGCTGGAGATATCAAACATTTATCATCGATGATCAAACCAAACTGTGCTATTGTAACCAATATATCTGATGCTCATTTAGATGGATTTGGTTCTTTTGATAATATTATTAAAGAAAAAACATCTATCTTTGATTATTCAGATATAGGATTTTATAGATCACAAATCAATATTGACTATTCAAATCCTAAAGTCAAATTATTGTCAGATAGTTTAGAAAATTTTCATTATCCAGAAAGGCTGAATTCGATGTTTGATAAAAACAGAGTCTTACTAGCAAACGCTTTCACGGTATATCACGCTTGTAATGCTATTATGGATATATCTATCGATGATTTTTTTACATTGATTGAAGACTTTTCTTTGCCAAAAGGTAGAGGACAAGTACATCTTTTAAATAATAATATAAAAATGATTGATGATACATATAATGCAAATCCGGAATCTGTAAAAGCAGCAATTGATAATCTTGCAAAATATGACAATGAAGGAAGAAAGATATTTGTCTTTGGGGATATGAAAGAACTTGGTAGTGATCAGATAAGATTTCATAAAGAGATTGGCGATTATTGTTCAGAAAAAATTGATATTATAATGTGTTATGGTGATTTAGCAAAAAATACGATTAATCGTAGTAACAAAATTCCAATACAACTACATTTTGATACGAAAAAAAGCTTATCTAAGGAACTTTGTAATGCAATGCAGGCAAATGATGTAATTTTATTGAAAGGTTCTCGCAGTATGAAATTAGATTTAATAATAGAAGATATTATAAATTATGTTAAATGAAATATTAGAGCCATTTAAAGATTATTTTAGTTTTTTAAATCTATTTGAGTATATCACATTTAGAGCAGGCGCAAGTGCAATCCTTTCTCTATTAATCAGTTTTATTTTTGGTCCAGTTATTGTCAGGAAACTGACAGAATTACAAATTGGAGAATCAATTGGAGAACATGGTCCAAAAAGTCACCACAAGAAGAAAGGTACGCCGACCATGGGTGGAGTGCTTATCATTTTGGCAACGATTATACCTACTTTATTATTCGCAGATACGAGTAATTTATTTATAAGAATTATTTGTTTTTCAATGGTTTGGATGGGTTGTATTGGTTTTTATGATGATTATTTAAAGTCTGTCAAGAAACGAAAGGGTGGGCTAAAAGGGAGATATAAATTAATTGCACAATCAATACTAGGAGTGTTGATATCTTTTCTTATTATTCAATCAAATGTTTATGGAGAATATACTCTATCAACCTTTGTGCCATTTTTAAAAAATGCATCAATTAATTTCTATTATCCACTTATTTATGCATCTTTTATAATTCTTGTTGTATCAGCGACATCAAATGCTGTCAATCTTACAGATGGTCTTGATGGTTTAGCTGCAGGATTGCTTGCAATTTCTATGACTGTATTTGGAGTTATTTCATACATATCTGGTAGAGTTGACTTCTCCGACTATTTAAATATTGCCTATATCCCTCTAGCAAGTGAATTGACTATATTTGCTGCTGCATTTTTCGGAGGATGTTTAGGATTTTTATGGTTCAATGCAAAGCCAGCATTAATTTTTATGGGAGATGTAGGATCTCTTTCGAGTGGTGCAGCTCTTGGAACATTAGCTATCTTATTAAAGAAAGAAGTATTATTAATTATTGTTGGTGGAGTATTTGTTATGGAGACATTATCGGTGATTCTACAAGTGTTATATCATCGATATACAAAGAAAAAGTATGGTACTCCAAAAAAATTATTTTTAATGGCACCATTACACCATCATTTTGAACTTAAAGGATGGCCTGAATCAAGAGTAGTAGTACGATTTTGGCTTATTGGAATCTTGTTTGCACTATTATCCCTTACAACGTTTAAAATCAGATAAAAATGAGAAGAGATACTGTTAGTGTAAAAGTTGGTACAGTCAATATTGGAAGTAATCATTCTATTAAAACTCAATCTATGACTACAGCTTCAACACTTGATACAAATGCTAGCGTTGAAGAAGCTATTAGAATTATTGATGCAGGAGCAAAACTAGTACGCTTTACAGCTCCAAATACTAAAGAGGCTGAGAACTTAGAGAATATTAAATCTGCCATAAGAGAAAAAGGATATGATACGCCTTTTATTGCAGATATACATTTTGTACCTAAAGCTGCACTGGCTGCTGCAAGAATTGTTGAAAAGGTTCGAATTAATCCAGGAAATTATGTAGACAAAAAGAAATTTAAGGTTATAGAGTATGATGATGAAACCTATAATAGTGAAGTAAAAAGAATTGAAGAAAAATTTGTACCTCTTATTGATATTTGTAAGAAATATAATACTGCAATGAGAATTGGAACTAATCATGGATCTCTTTCTGATAGAATTATGAATCGATTCGGAGATACTCCGTTAGGTATGGTAGAATCAGCATTAGAATTCTTAAGGATTTGTGATAAGAACGACTTTGATCAAGTGGTATTATCTATGAAGTCTAGTAATCCACTTGTAATGATTCATGCTTATCGATTACTAGTGCATAAAATGGAATTAGAAGGTATGTGTTTCCCTCTTCATTTAGGTGTAACAGAAGCAGGAGACGGTATTGATGGAAGGATTAAATCTGCATTGGGTATCGGCACGTTATTATCCGAGGGGATTGGAGATACAATTAGAGTTTCTCTTACTGAAGATCCTGAATTTGAAATCCCTGTTGCAGATAAAATTCTTAATAAAATTGATAGCTTATCTTCTAAAAATCCAATTGACTATTCAGATCCTAGATCAGTTTCATATTTAAAAAGATCTACAAATGAATGTTCTAATATAGGATCAAATAATGTACCGATAGTAATTTCAAATTCTAGCAAAGTGTTTGAAGACTGTTCTCCTGATTACATTTATTCAGAAAATATTATAAATTTTAAAAGCAGTCAGAAATATGTTGTTCCTTATGACTTATGGACAGATAAAAAAGAGAGTAATTTATTTCCTTTCTTTGAATCATTGCAGTCTTATAGAAAATCAGATTCTCAATCTGAAGAATTAAATTTTGTACAACTAGATATGAGGAGGTTAACTAATTCTATAATTAGTTCAATGCCATCAAATACTGTTTTTGTATTAAATATTGACGGATTTAATAGTTATGATATGAGAAAAAGCTTTAATTTTTTTGAGAGTCAGAATATCTTAAATCCAGTTGTTCTGAAGGGTGAGTATAATTCAAAAGATCTTGAAAAAAATATAATAGAGAGCTCCATTGATTTTGGATCTCTACTGCTTGAGGGTTACGGTAATGGTTTATGGATAGATTCTAAAACACATTCCGACAAGATTAATGAATTAAGTTTTTCAATACTTCAAAATACTAGAACAAGAATTTTTAAGACAGATTATATATCATGCCCATCATGTGGAAGAACAAAGTTTAATTTGCAGGAAACTACAGCTCTTGTAAAGAAACATACCAGCCATCTTAAAGGTCTTAAAATATCAGTAATGGGATGTATTGTAAACGGACCAGGAGAAATGGCTGATGCAGATTATGGTTATGTAGGTTCAGGTATTGGATTAATTTCCCTCTATAAAGGTCAGAATATAGTTAAGAAAAATATTATCAGTGAAAATGCAGTAGATGAGTTAATCGCTTTAATCAAAGATAATAATGATTGGATTGAGCCAAAAATTTAAATTCGTGATTCCTTGACGAAGTTAAGTTTTATTAGTAATGTAGCCTCAGGTACAAGAAACTATATAAAATGGAAGATATATACAAAATGATTTTAACTATGAATGTGATGCCACTTATCGTTGTGGTAGTAGGAACATTCTTAGGTATTTTATTTAAAAGATACCTATTTAGTAAGCTAAAGAACTTGTCAGATAGTAGTTCATGGAAAGGTGACGACGTAGTCATTAATGCAATTGACTCTGTTATTGTTTTTTGGTTTTTTCTTGGTTCTCTTTCAGTTGCTTTTAATGATATAAATTTTGGAGAGCCATATAATGAATATGTATCAAAAATAATACTTTCTTTCTTAGTGATATCAATGACTGTTACTGCCTCTAGGGTATCCCTAGGATTCCTTGATGTATGGTCTAAAAATAATAGCTCTCTTCCATCTACCGGTATCTTTAAAGGCTTAATTAATGCAACTATTTTCTCATTAGGATTTTTATTTGTCTTACAATCATTTGGAATATCAATTACTCCACTTATCACTGCTTTAGGTGTTGGTGGTTTAGCTGTTTCTTTGGCGTTAAAAGACACTCTTTCAGACTTATTTGGTGGGATTAATATCATTCTAAGTAAGACAATGAAAGAAGGAGATTATGTCGAGCTGAGTAATGGGTATCAAGGATATGTTAAAAATATCGGATGGAGATATACCACTATACAAGAAAGAGCAAATAATGTAATATCAATCCCAAATTCTGTTCTTTCTGGGTCTGTATCAAAAAATTATACTTCAATGGACGCAGCTTTTAGAGTTCCTATACAGGTAGGAGTTTCTTATGATAGCGATTTAGATCATGTAGAAAAAATAGCTCTTGAAGTAGCAGGAAAGATTTATGAAGAGCTAGACTGTGTAAGTAAGGATTATAAACCAACAATTCGATTTAGAGAGTTTGCTGCCTCAAGTATTAATTTCTTCATCTATTTTCAAGGAAAGAAATTTGGTGATCATAATGTTATTTTAAATGCATTTATTAAGAAGCTTCATAAGCGTTTCAAACAAGAGAATATTGAAATACCATATCCTATTCGTACAGTAATACATAAAAATGAAGCTAAGAATTAAACCTTTTAACGATAAAGCAAAAGCTTTATATGAAAATCATTCACATTTCCACTCAGGTGATGCTGGATTAGACTTATTTGTGATAGATGATCAAGTTATCCCTGGAAATTCTACACAACCTATTCATTTACAAATTGCATGTGAAAATTTAGATAATAAAGCATATTATTTATTTCCTAGATCTAGTATATCAAAGACCCCTATTCGATTAGCTAATTCTATTGGACTAATTGATGGAGGTTATAGAGGAGAACTTGTAGGAATGGTTGATAATATATATAGTGAAGATTATCATGTGAAAAACGGAGAAAGATATTTTCAGTTAGTAGCTGTTGATAGTTCACCAATTGAATTTGAGTTAGTAGGAGAGTTATCAGACTCTAGCAGAGGCGAAGGTGGTTTTGGAAGTACTGGGAAATAATCTCAGAGTATATTTTCTTTGATAAATAAAATTAGTTTGATATTTCTGGGTATTTATGCTAAAATTCAACCGCAAAATTTTTTAATAAAATAAGTTAAATAATGGAGGAAAAATGGCTCTAAAAATTAAACCACTTGAAGATAGAGTTATTGTAGAAGCAATGGCTGCCGATGAAAAGACAGCTAGTGGAATTATTCTACCAGATACTGCACAAGAAAAACCTCAACAAGGAACTGTTCTTGTTATTGGAGCAGGTAAATCCTGTAATTCTGACTGTTGTAAGAGTGACAAATGTTGTTCTAATTCTATGACTGTGAAAGCAGGAGATAAAGTTTTATACGGAAAATATTCAGGCACTGAAATCAATCATGAAGGAAAAGATCTTCTTATCATGAGAGAAAGTGACATATTAGCAATAATTTAAAGGAGATTATATAATGGCTAAAGATATAGCATACGATACAGAAGCTCGCGCAGCTCTAAAAAAAGGTGTAGACAAGCTTGCAAATGCAGTAAGAGTAACATTGGGACCAAAAGGTAGAAATGTAGTAATTGAGAGAAAATTTGGAGCTCCAACTGTTACAAAAGATGGAGTTTCAGTTGCTAAAGAGATAGAACTTGAAGATCAGCTAGAAAATGTTGGTGCGCAAATGGTCAAAGAAGTTGCATCAAAAACATCTGATGTTGCAGGAGATGGAACAACGACAGCTACAGTGCTTGCTCAATCTATTATTGCCGAAGGATTGAAAAATGTTACCGCTGGAGCAAATCCTATGGAAATTAAGAAAGGAATAGATCTTGCTAAAGATAGAATAATTGATTTTATTGCAAAGATTTCTAAAGACATTCCTAATTCCAATCAAATTGCACAAGTTGCTACAATTTCAGCAAATGATGACCAAGAGATTGGCTCAAAGATTGCCGAAGCAATGGATAAAGTCGGTAAAGATGGTGTAATTACTGTTGAAGAATCAAAAACTGCTGAAACTTATCTAGAATTTGTTGAAGGTATGCAGTTTGATAGAGGTTATCTATCTCCATACTTTGTTACTAATTCTGATGCTATGGAAGCAGACCTAGACGATCCTTTTGTTTTAGTGCATGATAAAAAAATTAGCAATATGAAAGATTTACTTCCTTTGCTTGAAAAAGTGGTACAGGCGGGTAGACCTATTCTGATTATTGCTGAAGATATAGAAGGCGAAGCTCTTGCAACGCTCGTTGTTAATAAGTTAAGAGGCACATTTAAAGTATTGGCAGTAAAAGCTCCAGGATTTGGTGATAGAAGAAAATCTATGCTTGAAGATATTGCTATTTTAACCGGTGCAACTGTGATATCAGAAGAGCAAGGATATAAGCTTGAAAATGCTACCCTAGAATACTTAGGATCTTGTAAAAAAGTTGTCAGTGACAAAGACAATACAACATTGGTTGATGGAAGCGGAAAAAAAGATGCTATTACAGCAAGAGTAAATGAAATCAAAGTACAAATTGAAAAAACGACTTCTGATTATGACCGTGAAAAAATGCAAGAAAGACTAGCAAAATTATCAGGAGGAGTTGCTGTACTTAATGTTGGCGCTGCTACTGAGGTAGAAATGAAAGAAAAGAAAGCTAGAGTAGACGATGCATTGCATGCTACTAGAGCAGCCGTAGAAGAAGGAATTGTTGCTGGTGGTGGAGTAGCCCTCCTTAGAGCAAGCTTAGAGCTTAAGAAGGTCAAAGCTACAGCCAGCGAGCAAGTTGGAGTAGATATTATGACACGTGCATTAGAAGGTCCAATACGTCAGATTTGTTCAAATGCAGGAGTAGAAGCTTCTATTGTTGTTCAAAAAGTACTTGAAGGAAAAGATGATTTTGGATATGATGCGAGAAACGATGAGTATGTTAATATGTTTAAAGCTGGAATTATAGATCCAGCTAAGGTTGCAAGAGTGGCAGTAGAGAATGCTGCTTCTATATCCGGACTATTATTGACTACAGAGGCAGCTATTACAGATCAACCTGAAAAAGATACTCCAATGCCTGGCGGAGCCCCTGATATGGGTATGGGCGGCATGGGCGGCATGGGCGGCATGATGTAATGTTGTTTATCGTAAAATAAATACATAAAAAACCCTCATCTTTGAGGGTTTTTTGTTTGTAATATTGTCTATGGAAAAAATTACAATAAAAGATATCAGGCTAGTTGGTGTAAAGATAAGAAAATTTAAATTGCCAATAGATACACCGATTAGTTTTATTGAGGTCGAGATGACAAAGGAAAACGATGTCTGATACTATTTATTTATCTTTAGGATCAAATTTGGGAGATAAGGAATCTAATATTGCCTCATGTATTGCTATGCTTGGTGCTTATGTAGAAAATACAAACATAAGAACCTCTTCTTTCTATATATCAGAGCCGTTATATAATACGAATCAACCTTCTTTTATTAATATTATAGTTGAGTTGAAAACAACATTTACACCATTTCAGTTTCTAGATAAAATTCATGATATAGAAAAGATGCTAGGACGTAAAATAGATAGAGAAAAAAATGCTCCAAGAACAATTGATATTGATATTGTTCTTTTTGAAGATGTTTTTATGGAGACTGCTGAACTTACTATTCCACATTCTCATGCTTTATTCCGTAAATTTGTGTTAGTTCCGTTAGCGGAGCTTGTTCCAGATAAGATTTTTCCTGGAACAAAGCATAAGATGATTGATTTATTAGAAAAATGTCCTGATACTTCAACAGTAGATAAATACTTAATCGATAAGAAAGCATGAGCCAATTAGATTCATATATTGCAATAGAAGGTCCCATAGGAGTAGGAAAAACAAGTTTAGGAGAAATGATTGCTGAAAAATTAAATGCTAGAAAAGTATTTGAAGATTTTAAAGCAAATCCGTTTTTAGAAGAATTTTATGAAGATCCAGATAATAATGCTCTTCAAACTCAAATATGGTTTTTATTGCAAAGATATCAACAGCAACAAAAAGAAATTAAACAATTAAATGCATTCCAAAAGGGAGTGATTACAGATTACATGTTTGAGAAAGATAGATTATTTGCAGAGTTCACTTTAAGATCTCAGGCTGAATTTGAGTTATATTCAAGTGTTGCAGACATTCTAGAGAAAGATATTATAAAACCAGATATGGTAGTGTATTTGCAAGCAGATACTTCACGCTTGATGAAAAATATTAAACACAGAGGTCGTGATTTTGAAAAAGGTGTTACAACCGAATATATCAATCAGGTTAATGAAAAATACCAAGAATTTTTTGTTAATTATGACGAAAGACCTCTTCTTGTTATCAATGCTAATAATATTGATTTTGTTAACAATCCTGATGATTTCAAAAATTTATTAGAAGTTATACAGGAGCCTGCACAAGGAAGAAGATATTTTAATCCCTCATAAGCTATGTTAAAATGGATAATAGCAGCTGGTGTACTTTTTATGGTATATAAATTTTTTAATAGAGAAGAAGGTACATCTATATTAAAAAAAGATACAAAAATAGATTATAAAAAAGTCAAAGATGCAGAATTTGAAGATCATGAATAGATATAAATATATGATATCAATATTTTTAGCTAAAACTGCAATAAAAATAGCTATTATAATGATAATCTCTTCCTCGCTGTACAGTCAAGAAAAGTCTCATAATCTTAATTTTATGTTTACAAATAATGGTTATGGATTTGGATATGAATTTGAAAAATTTTCTAAGGAAAACTTATCTATTGGTACCGATTTAAGATTTTATGATATCAGAAGCGATGAATATCCAGTGTATGATCCATTTTTCAATCAATATAAAATTATAGGAGAGAAAAATATCACCATGTTACCTCTTTATTTTAGAGTAAACTACTATCCATTTCAAGGCAAGATTGCAAATAACTTTGAACCGTATGTGCTTTTTGCTATAGGACCAATGGTATCAATTGATGGCGATGAAAATATAAGAAGTTTTTCAAAAAGATGGTCTAATGCAGATACTCAAATTAATCCAGGAGGGTCGATAGGTTTTGGAGTTAACTTTAATACTAGCACCTCAAATACTCTTTCATTTGGATTAGGATATGATTATTTACAAGTACAAGAACCTGTTCACGATAAAAAGGACTATGGTGGAGCTTTTTTGTATTTAAAATATAAGATAAATCGTGAGTAAGTTTTCTTTTGTAAATAAAAAGAATATTCAAAATAATAATTTTTTTTTGGATCAAGATGAATCTCATCATTTAATAAATGTATTACGCCTGAAAATAAATTCTAATATATGGTTAACTGATGGTGAGGGTGGAACTTATTATTCTAAAGTTGATACTTTTACACATAAAAATATAGTAGAAGGTTCTATTGTAGAATATTATACCAATCAAAATGAATTGAAATATCATGTTCATCTTGGGATACCAATTATTAAGAATTCCAGAATGAAAATTGCAGTAGAAAAATCTGTAGAATCTGGAATCAAAGAATTAACTCCGTTATATTTGGATAGATCAATAAAATCAAATGTTTCAGTAAAGAAAATGACTTCTGTTATGCTCTCAGGAGTAAAGCAATCTATGAGAAGTATAATACCAAAGATTAATCCCGTAGCTCGATTAGAAGACTGGTATGATATAGAAGCATTGAATATTGCTGCTTCAATTGAATCCAAAGACACTTTAACACTTTTTAAAGATGAAATTTTTAGCGCAGTTAATTCCAATAAAAAGATTTCAATCTTAATTGGTCCGGAAGGTGGATTTTCCTCAAAAGAAAAAGAGTTTATTTATGATAATAAATTTCTTAAAGTTAGTCTTGCTAAAGCAGTGCTAAGAACAGAGACTGCTGTAGTATCGATTTTATCGATTTTAAACGAATTAATGGCGCAATATGAGTAAAACAATTTTTCAGAAAATTATAAACAGAGAGATTCCAGCTAAAATTCTTTATGAAGATAATGATGTGATTGCAATTGAGGATATTAATCCCGTTGCACCAGTGCATGCTCTTATAATACCTAAAAAATGCATTGAAACATTAAATGATTTAGACACAATAGATGCTGATATTGTAGGTAAATTGGTATTGGTAGCAAAGAATCTTGCTAAAGAATTAAAAATTGATCAATCTGGCTATAGAACAGTATTTAATTGTAATGATGACGGAGGTCAAACCGTACATCATATTCATCTTCATTTAGTTGGAGGAAGAAAAATGAATTGGCCGCCAGGATAGACTTATGCATATTTCAAAATTAGAATTATTTGGATTTAAATCTTTTGCAAAAAAACAAACTATACTATTGGATAGTGGAGTAACTGGCATAGTTGGACCTAATGGTTGCGGTAAAACCAATATTGTAGATGCAATTAGGTGGGTATTAGGAGAGCAAAAAACATCTAGGTTAAGAAGTTCTAAAATGGAAGACCTAATATTTAATGGAGCTTCGAATATTAAACCTCTAGGTCTATGCGAGGTTTATTTAACAGTACAAAATGACAAAGGTTTACTACCTATTGAATACAATGAAGTAGAAATTGGTAGAAGATTGTATCGCAATGGTGATAGTGAATACTTTATTAATAAAACTTCTTGTAGGTTAAAAGATATCTACAATTTATTTGTTGATACAGGTATGAGTTCAGATGCTTATTCTGTTATTGAGCTCAATATGATTGAACAGATTTTATCAGACAAGGATGATAGTAGGCGTTCGATGTTTGAAGAAGCAGCTGGCGTGAATAAATATAAATCACAAAGACGTTCTGCTTTAAGAAAATTTGAGTTAAATAATAGAGATCTAGAAAGAATTGACGACATTATTCTTGAGATTGAAATGCACGTAAAAGGTCTTGAGTTGCAATTGAAAAGATTTAAAAGGCACGAGAAATTAAGCCTTGAATTAAAAGATATAGAAATTAATTTAGCTTCAGCGAAAGTTCTTGAGTTAGAAAAAATAATCAAACCTCTCGAGGCTTTACTTAAAAAGAAAAATACCTTATTGAAGAAAAGTACTTCTAAAAAAGAGTCTGAAAGTGTAGAGCTTACGGATGCTAGAAATTTTTATTTAGCAGAAAAAGGAATCGTAGAAAAAATGAAGGTAGATGTTGATAACTTTACTGAGAGTTTGCTAAAAGAAGTCCAAACTAAAAATCGTGAATCTTCCAAAGGCATGGAAGTGCTTGAACAGGAATTGCAAAAGAAAATTAGTCAGCTAAATCAATTTGATAAAGATTACATTAAAATAGTTTCAGATTGTAACGATTGTGGTAAGCCTGTTACTATTATTTCAGAATGTAGTCATTGCGGTAAAGTAGAGAGTGATAAAAAATATACGGTTATTGAGACAGATCAGAAATATGAAAAATTAAAAGAAAGTATTCAGGACTATAAACATAAAATTCAATCGTATAATAAAGAAAAAGAATTTGATTTCAATAAGATAGATGATTCCATCAAGGATATACAGAAAAAAATTAGTCTACGTAAGCTAGAGCTTCGCAATAAAGAGGATGATGTGAATCAAGCATTTATGAAAATGGAATCAATTAGAGTAAAAATTGATGCAGACAAATTTAATAAAGATGATATTTTTTATGATATTAAAAGTGCAGAGATGAAGATAGCAGAGTCAAATATTAAGATATCTCAAATTAAAGAAATGATGAAAGAGAAATTTGGTAATGAGTTTGATCTAAAAAAGATAAAGAATTATAGTATTTCTGATATGACTTATAATGTAGAAAAGATCAAAAGGAGTATTGAAGCAATAGGTCCAATTAATTGGGCAGTATCCGATGAATATGAAGAGCAAAGCAAAAGATTAAATATATTAAAAGACCAAAGATCTGATTTGCTTGAATCTGAAAAGAATTTAAAAGATGCAATTAAAAAAATTGATTCAGTTGCAAAGAAACAGTTTTTAGATACTTTTGAAAAAATAAAAAACAATTTTGAAACAATGTTTGGGGTATTTTTTTCAGGAGGTAAAGGTTCTATTGATCTTGAAGATATAGATGATCCTTTAAATTCTAATGTAATGATATTTGCTCAGCCACCAGGTAAGAAAAATAATTCACTTAGAATGTTGTCTGCTGGTGAAAAATCTTTAACGGCAATTGCACTGCTTTTTTCTATCTATCAATATAAGCCAAGTCCTTTCTGTATACTGGATGAAATCGATGCTCCACTTGATGATATTAATATTAAAAAATTTACAGATGTAATATCTGAATATAGCAAGAGTACCCAATTTATAATGGTGACTCATAATAAATTAACTATGGAGTCAGCTGATTGTATATATGGTGTGACTGCAGAAAAAAAAGGTGTTTCAAAGGTTATTTCAATTAATTTTACTGAAAAATAAATTATTTGTAGTATTCAATCCTTTTTTACAAATTACGCCTGTTTCATTGATAACAAAAAAAAGAGAAAATAAAAGAATATGGCAACTAAAATTAGATTAAAGAGAATTGGTAGAAGAAACAGACCCTTCTACAGATTAATAATTATTGATTCAAGAAAAAGAAGAGATGGATTAGCTATTGAGCAAGTCGGTTGGTATGATCCTTTAAAAAAGGATAAAGACACTAATTTTAGTCTTAAAGAAGATAGAATTCTTGCTTGGTTGCAATTGGGTGCTCAAGTCTCAGATCCTGTTAACAAATTAATGAAGAGATCAGGCTTAGCATATAGATGGCATTTAATGAGCCAAGGACTTTCACCTGAAGATATAGAAAAAGCTGTTGCAAAATGGAAAGAAGAAAGACTTGAAGTTTTAAAAAATAGAAAAAAAGCAAAGCTTAAAAAGAAAGAAAAGATCAAAAAAGAAAAAGCTGTAGCAAAAGCTCCAGCAGAAGAAGCTCCAGCAGAAGAAGCTCCAGCAGAAGAAGCTCCAGCAGAAGAGCCGGTAGCAGAAGAAGCTCCAGCAGAAGAAGCTCCAGCAGAAGAAGCTCCAGCAGAAGAAGCTCCAGCAGAAGAAGCTCCAGCAGAAGAAGCTCCAGCAGAAGAAGCTCCAGCAGAAGAAACT